>CANEVP010000035.1 GCA_947442475.1 Rickettsiales bacterium | reverse complement strand
ATGTAAATACTCGAAAATTCTTGTGCCAAACATTTGCGAAGTCCGTCGCTTGAATTGCTGTCGATAAAACTGGCATTGGTCACAAACCCAATCACGCCCGCGTCTTTTATGCGATCACTCGCCCAGCGAATTGAGCGAATGTAAGAATCCATCAAATTTTTAGTTGATGTTGCTTTTGAGTTTTTGGCGTAAGTTTCGCGAATGCTTTCATCCAGCTTTTCATATTCGATGTTGGCGTTGTTGTCGTTTTCGCTTTTTTGCCCTGATGAATAAGGCGGGTTACCAATAATCACGCGGAGATCCAGCTTTTTTTGGCGTTTTCTGCGGGCGGAATTGTCTGTAAAAATGTCGCTAATCATATCGCCTTTTTCGTAAAGCGCGAAAGTGTCGGTTAGGCAAATTCCATCAAATGGTTTATAGTCGCCACCCATAATTGAATGATAAACCGATTCAATATTGATGGCGGCAATGTAATAAGCCAAAAGCACAATTTCGTTGGCGTGAATTTCGTTGGCATATTTATAGGTGAGTTGCTCTTTTGAAATTAAGCCGCTTTGCATTAGGCGGGTGATGAAAGTTCCTGTTCCTGTGAAAGGGTCGATGATGTGAACGTTTTCGCTTCCCAAAGTTTGTCCGAATTCGCTTTTTAGCGCGTCGTTTACCGAGTGAATGATGAAGTCAACCACCTCAATTGGCGTGTAGACAATGCCCAAACGCTCGGTCATTTTGGGAAAGGCGTTTTTGAAAAATTTATCGTAAAGCTCGATGATGATTTTTTGTTTGGCGGCCACGTCGCTAATGCCAGCGGCGCGCTGTTTGACGCTGTCGTAGAATTTTTGCAAAGTGTCAGCTTCTTTTTGCAAATGATGCTGACTTAAAACTTCAACCACGGCTTGCATGGCTTTGGAAACTGGGTTGTTTTTGGCGAAAGAATAGCCTTCAAACAGCGCATCAAAAACTGGCTTGGTGATTAAATGTTGGGCGAGCATTTCAATTGCTTCGCTCTCACTGATTTGGTTGTTTAGGTCGTCGCGTAGCTCGTTTAAAAAATCTTCAAAAGCTTTGATTTCTTGCGAGTTTTGGGGGTTTTTTAAAATTGAATTGATGCGCTCGATATGTTTTTTGGCAATTCTTGAAATGTCGTTTGCCCAATCTTCCCAATGGCTGCGATTGCCGCATTTTTTAACAACTTGGGCGTAAATGGCGCGCTCGATTTCGCTTACTTCAAATTTAAAGTTGGTTTGGATTGCTTGGTTGATGCTTGATTTTACAGCTTCGCCAATGCCAAAACTGTTTTTGGCTTGTTGGTTTTCATTTGGTTCTGGCTGTTTTTTGGCGTCAATTTTGTTGGTGATGCAAATTACTTCCATTTTGCTTAGGTCGCGCACGCCAAGATCAAGTTTATTTGTGAGAGCGTCGAAACGGTCATCGTGCGAACGCAAGGCTTGCAGCACTTGCCACACAACTTTGTAGTTTTGGTTTTTGTCTAGGCTTTCGTGGGCTTCAACGCCAGATGGAATCACCACGGGCAAAATTACGTAGCCGCGTTTTTTGCCTTCGGCGTTTCGCATTACGCGACCAACGGATTGCACAACATCAACTTGCGAATTTCTTGGGGTTAAAAATAAAACTGCGTCCAAAGCTGGCACGTCAACACCTTCAGAAAGGCAGCGCACGTTGCTTAAAATGCGGCAGGTGTTTTCTGCGAATTCTTCTTTTAACCAATTTAGTTTTTCTTCTTTTTGGCTGGCATTCATTGAGCCGTCAACGTGAGAGGCTTCGCAAACTAGTTTGGTTGCTAACTTGTCGCTGGCAGCTTCTTGCTTTTTGTATTCTTCAACAACCGCCGAAAACATGCTGGAGATTTTTTTGGAGCTGACTTTGTTAGTTTTGGAAGTGGCGCTTTGCGGCTCAATCACTTGGCAAAATGCAACCCCGCGGCGCATTGGGTTGGCGTCATCGGTTAAATCTTCAGAAGTGTCTTGTTTTGAAAGAGCTTTCCAGCAGCCAATGATTCTTGCGGCGTCGTCAACTTTAAGGGCATTGTTTTCATCTTTTAGTAAGTGCTGAAGGCGGTCGCTGACATGTTGTGAATCAACAGCCAAGACGATTACTTTGTAATCAACCAGAAGGCCTTGTTTTACGGCTTCAGAAAAATTGATGGTGAAAAGTGTTTCGCCGTAAAGCGCTTCGTCATCCATTGAACAAATAGCGATTTTGTCTTTTTCGGCAACCGCTTTGGCTTCATTGCCGTAGATGCGCGGCGTTGCCGTCATGTAAAGGCGCTTGGCTGATTTGATGAAATTAGCGTCGTGAACTTGTACAAAATTTGATTCGTCTTTGTCATCAAAAGTTTGTCCGGTGGTGCGGTGGGCTTCATCGCAAATGATTAGATCAAAATCTTCGAGGCCGTGATTTTTTTGGGCTTTTGAGATTACTTCAATTGAGTGGTAGGTTGAAAATACAACGCTCATGTGGTGCGAGTCGTGGCGTTTTTGCATTTCAAAAGCTAGGCGCGCGGCGTTGGTGGTTGCGGGGTAGCGCAGTTCGTGAGTGAAGGTTTGGACGATGTCGTCTTCGTTTTTTCGTTTCTTGCCAACGTCCGAGTCAGAACAAACGGCAAAGCTGTTTAGGGGCGTGGCGCTTTCTTGCGTCCATTCGGTTAGGGTTTGAGAAAGTAGCGAAAGCGAAGGGACTAAAAACAAAACTCGCTTGTTTTTGCCCGCTAGTTTTTCAGCAATTTTTAGAGAGGTGAAAGTTTTTCCAGTGCCGCAAGCCATGATTAGTTTGCCGCGAGCCGCTTGCCACAAACCTTCTTCAACTGATTTTAGGGCAGCTTTTTGATGGTCGCGAAGCTCTTTCTTTTTCTTTAAGGTTGGCTGCTGGTTTGGTTGGTATTTTGACCAATCAATTTGGCTATTTTCTAAATCGTTTAGATCAATTTTGGTGACGGGGGGTTGCTGGTTTTGTAGTGCATCTTCAGCATGCTCGGACCAATTGTTGGTTGTGGCGACAATGATTCTTTGGCTGAATTGTTTTTTGCCCGAAGCGGTGAAAAAACTGTCGATGTCAGATTTTTGAATGCGGTAGTTTTGGTCGTAAAATTTGCATTGAATGGCGTGGAATTCGTTGGTTCCGTGAGTTGTGGCAACTAGATCGATTCCGGTGTCGCGCCGATCTATTTTTTGTCCAGCTAAATTTTGCTCGTCTGCCCAAGCGGAGTAGGTTAAAACTTGGCTGTAAAGGTTTTGGTAAAATGGCTCGTTCTTGAAATATTGAATTGCAAGATCTTCAAAATAAGTGCCTTGTTCGCGCGGGCTTAAAGCATTTTGGCGCAGGGTTTTTAGTAGATTTTGTAAGGCGGTCATTTGGGAGTTTTTAATATTTTAATCTGTTTAGGAAATCTAAATTTTCTATGCATGTCTGACAAGTTGCGCATAGAAAATGCCATTTTTCTATGCATGCCTTAGCATCATATATAGAAAGTTTAATCTTCTGATGTTCGTCTTTTTATTCGACAATAACTCCGCCAAGAAGCTTAAAAAAATCAATGTTGATGTAATAATTTTCGCGTCCTTTCTTTTCTTTTTTCATTAGTCCAATTCGCACCAACTCATTTAAATAGCGGGTTGCGGTTAGACGAGTGACGCCAATTTCTTTTACTACAAAATCTATTTTGGTGTAAGGGTGGCTAAAAATTAGGTTGATCAGATCTTGGCTGTAGATTTTTGGCAGTTCACTTCTCATTTTTTCTTTGTGGCCTTGCATCAGGTTTTTCATGCCATGAATCAATGCGGTGGTTTGGTGCGAAGTTTTCTCAACAGCCTCTAAAATGAATAAGACCCACTCTTGCCAAGCATCAGCATCTCGAACTTTTTGCAACAGCTTGTAATAATTAGCTTTGTTTTGGTTGATGTAGCGCGACAAATAAAGTGTTGGGCTGTTGAGTAATTTTTGTTTTACGAGGTACAAAACATTGATGATTCTGCCTGTTCTACCGTTGCCATCATAGAAAGGGTGGATGCTTTCAAATTGGTGGTGGATGATTGCCATTTTTACCAACGAGTCTAGGTCGGAGAGTGAATCGTCATTGATGAATTTTTCTAAATTCGACATTAGAGATTCTATTTCGACCACGTTTTGTGGAGGCGTGTAAATAGTTTCTCCGGTGCGGTCATTTTTTAAGGCGGTGCCAATTAATTTTCTGAAGCCGGCGTTATTTTCTTCTAATCGAGATTGAATTTCTAAGACGCAATTATTGGTTAAAAGCTCGGTTCTTTTAATTTCTTCAAAGCCATTTTTTAGAGCGGCCGAATAGTTGTAAACCTCTTTTGCAGCAAGACTGGCAAAACTCAAAGCTGCTTCATCACTTTGGTAAAGTTCATCTTGAGTAGTGATTATATTCTCAATTTCCGAGCTGTCTTTAGCCTCTTGAAGCGAAAGAGTGTTAAGCAAAATATTTTGATTTGGAATAATGGCAGCAACACCCTTTAACTCAGCAAGGGCCTGGTGGGCTTTGGTTAATTTTTTTAAGATTTCTTTGGTATCTAAATCTTTTTGAAGCGGAAGTTGAGGTATGGTGTAACTCATTTTAAGACTCGAAGTTAATACAAAATTTTAATATCCGCTCCACAAGCAATTAGCTTGTCCGCCAGTCTTTCGTAGCCTCTTTCAAGATGGTAAAGTCTGTTAATTATAGTTTCTCCTTCAGCAACCAAGCCAGCTAAAACCAGCGATACCGAAGCGCGCAAGTCAGTTGCCATTACTTCGGCGCCCGTCAATTTTTTCACACCCTTAACTACCGCTAAATTGCCGTGCGATTCAATATTTGCGCCCATTCGCACTAATTCCAAAACATGCATGAAGCGATTTTCAAAAATAGTTTCTTCAATTGTTGAAGCGCCTTCAGCCACTGCCATTAGCGACATGAATTGCGCTTGCATGTCGGTTGGAAAGCCTGGGAAAGGATGAGTTGAAATATTGACGGGATGAATAATTTCAGAGGCACGAGTCACTTCAACCTCACGCTCGCCAACTTGCTTCAAGCTTAAGCCTGCTCTTTCAAGCTCTTCTTTAAAACCACCCAAAATCCACATTTCAACACCGAGCAATCTTAATTTTCCGCCAGTAATTCCAGCGGCAATTGCGTAAGTTCCAGCTTCAATTCGATCAGCAATGATCGGGTGGCGCGCGGCGTGCAATTTTTCAACACCTTGGATTTTAATTTGTGGCGTTCCAGCACCAGAAATTTTGGCACCCATTGAAGTTAAGCATTTCGCCAGATCAATAATTTCAGGCTCGCAAGCAGCGTTGTTAATGACGGTTTCGCCTTCCGCTAAAGTTGCCGCCATTAAAGTGTTTTCAGTGGCGCCAACCGAAACTTTTTCAAAATTAATTTCAGCACCTTTCAAACGTCCCTCAACGCGAGCTTCAACGTAGCCGCCTGATAATTCAATTTTAGCACCCAGTTTTTCCATTGCCTTCAAATGCAAATCTACCGGACGCGTACCGATGGCGCAACCACCGGGTAAAGAAACCCGAGCTTTGCCAAGGCGCGCCAAAAGTGGGCCCAAAATAAAAATCGAAGCACGCATTTTGCGCACTAATTCGTAAGGCGCGATTGGATTAGAAATTGTTTTAGCGTTAAAAATCAGCGCGCGGCCTTGATTTCCAAGGTCGGGATCTAAACCGTCTAACTCAACTTCAATGCCTAAATTCACCAAAAGATTGGCCATTGTTGAAATATCAGAAACGTGGGGAACGTTGGTGAGAGTAAGTTTTTCATCAGTCAAAATTGACGCTACCATTAAAGGTAAGGCGGCATTTTTGGCGCCAGCAATTTGTACTTCGCCGTGAAGCTTTTTACCGCCGGTGATTAGGAGTTTTTTCATTTCAAATTTTATATTTTACCCAAACCCTCCCAAGTCACCCTGAGCCTGTCGAAGGGTGACTTGGGAAGTAAATTGGTTTTAAGTTTTAACTATTTCTTCTCGTAACCACGCACCAACTGATCCAACAAACGCAAACCGTAACCTGTCGCACCTTTCACCGCCATTGCGTCACCTTTGCCTTTCCAAGCGGTGCCTGCAATATCCAAATGCGCCCATTTTGTTTCGCCAACGAAACGCTTTAAAAACTGCGCTGCTGTGGTGCTGCCAGCGCCTCTGCCGCTACCAACATTTTTCATGTCAGCAATATCAGAGTTAATCATTTCGTCATATTCTTCGCCCAAAGGCATGCGCCACGCGCGCTCACCAACTGCGGCTCCACAGCTTTCAATTTTTTTAGCTAGCTCGTCGTCATTGCAAAATAATCCGGCGTAAACATCCGACAAAGCGACAATAATTGCGCCTGTTAGCGTGGCTAAATCGACAATAAATTTTGGTTTGAATTTGGTGTTTGTGTAGTGAAGAGCGTCCGCCAAAACCAATCTTCCTTCGGCGTCAGTATTGATTACTTCAATGGTTTGACCCGACATTGAACGCACCACGTCACCGGGTTTTACCGCAGTTCCTGACGGCATATTTTCTACCAAACCAATCACGCCAACCGCGTTAACTTTGGCTTTTCTTTGCGCCAAATTACGCAACAAACCAACAACCACAGCAGACCCCGCCATGTCAGTTTTCATGTCTTCCATGTTGTTTGCAGGCTTAATTGAAATGCCGCCAGTGTCGAAAGTTACACCCTTGCCAACAAAGGCCAAAGGCTGATCTTTGGCGCCTGCACCATTCCATTTTAAAACCACTAATTGCGATTCACGAGCACTTCCCTGACCAACGCAAAGCAGTGAGCCCATTCCTAATTTTTTCATTTCAGCTTCACCCAAAACTTGCACTTCTAAACCATCTTTTTTCAAGGTTTTGCAAATGTCAGCGTAGCTTTCTGGGTTTAAAATATTTGAAGGCTCAGAAACTAAATCGCGCACGAAGAAAATATTTTGAGCCAAAATTTCTAGATCCAAATATTCTTTCTTAACCTTTGCCAAATCTGGCGCCATCACGGTTAAGCTTTCGATTTTTAATTCTTTGTCTTTCTTCTTATTTTCAAAATATCTGTTGAAACGGTAGCTTTGTAAACAAGCGCCAAATGCAATGTTAGCAAGGTCGAAGGCGGCATTTTTTGATTCAAAAAAGACGCTGCCGTTTTTAATTTTTGCGCCATTTAAAGCAGCCACAACGCGTGAGCCGATTTTTTGCAATTCTAATTCATTAAGTTTTTTTTCAGCGCCCGCGCCCACCAACAATACTGGCTTTTCACCTTGTGCAACTAAATGCGCCTGATTATTTTTGCCCGAAAATTCGAAATTATCTTTGGCGAATTTTACCGGTTTTAGATTCGATTTTTTTACCTGCTCTTGGGTTAAAACCAAAACAGCAACAGAAGTTTTTAGCGCAGAAAAATCTGCCGATTTAGCGAAGTTGATTTTCATGTTGTTTGAATTTTTCAAATGAGGGGAAAAGAGGCGGCGTAAACTAAAAACCAAGAGCAATTTTGCAAATTAAAATGACAACAGATTTTACATTAATTCTATCTCTGATTAGCCTTGGTTTTTTTGGTGGATTCACGCATTGCGTTGGCATGTGCGGGCCTTTTGTTTTGACGCAAGTTAGCAATCGTTTGCAAAAAACTTCGCTGGAAAATTTCTCAGAATTTAAGCGCCTACAAAATTTAGCTTTGCTGCCTTACCACTTGGGACGGATTTCTACCTACGCTTTGATTGGTTTTTTCTGCGCTTTTTTTACCAAAACCATTCAAGAATTTTTGGCTTTCAAAGTTTTTTCAGCAATTTTTTTAATTTTTGCTGCGGCAATTTTTCTAAATCTTTTTTTCGACAACCGACTACAAATTGCAGGGAAAATTCGGTTGCGCTTTAAATCAAAATTTTTAGAAAATGCCGCTTCTTTTTTTTCCAAAAAAATTTCCGTTTTGTTCCTGAATCCACAAGGCCTAAAAGGCTATTTTCTTGGCGTGATTTTGGGATTCATTCCGTGCGGTTTGCTTTACGCCGCATTCCTAATTGCTGGTGCTTTTGCAAGTTCGCTCTTGGCCGCAATTGGAATGATCTTTTTTGGCATTTCAACATTTCCGTCACTATTTTTAACGGCATGCGGCGGTCATGTTTTTTCGAAAGTTCCAGAATTTAAATTCATCGCCAAGGTCGTGATTTTACTAAATGTAATCACGCTTATTTTGATGGCGGTAAAATTATTTAATTAACAAATTATGGCGTCAAATCACAGCTCAACTACTCCCGTAACCTACGATTACGACATCATCAAGCTCTTCACTATTGCTGCAACTTTTTGGGGCATTGTTGGTTTTGCAGTTGGGGTTTTAATCGCTTTTCAACTGGCTTTTCCAGTTTTGAATTTAGGTTTAGAATGGACTAGTTTCGGTCGCCTGCGCCCTCTTCATACCTCAGCCGTAATTTTTGCTTTCGGCGGCAACGCCCTTTTTGCCACCAGCTTTTTTGTAGTTCAGCGCACTTCTCAGGCACGCCTTTGGGGCAGTAAAAATTTACACAAATTTATTTTCTGGGGCTACCAAGCTTTCATTTTAATGGCTGCAGTTGGCTACGTTAACGGCATCTCGCAAGCCAAAGAATATGCCGAGCCAGAATGGTACGCTGACTTGTGGCTAACCATTGTTTGGATCTGCTATTTCGTGGTTTACGTGATGACAATTAAAAACCGCAAAGAGCCGCACATTTATGTGGCCAACTGGTTTTACATGGCCTTTATCGTGACTGTGGCAATTCTGCACATCGTCAACAACTTGTCGATTCCTCTACGTTTAGACGGCACTGCCAGCTACCCAATTTTCGGCGGCGTACAAAGCGCTATGATTCAATGGTGGTATGGCCACAATGCGGTGGGCTTTTTCCTAACCGCAGGATTTATCGGCATGATGTATTACTTCGTACCAAAACGCGCCGAGCGTCCGGTTTATTCTTACCGCCTGTCAATTCTGCATTTCTGGTCTTTGATCTTCATTTATATCTGGGCCGGCCCGCACCATTTGCACTACACTTCTCTTCCTGATTGGGTGCAAACTTTGGGCATGACTTTCTCAATCATGCTGTGGATGCCTTCTTGGGGTGGCATGATTAACGGGATCATGACTTTGTCTGGCGCTTGGCACAAACTTCGTACCGATCCAGTTTTACGCTTCCTAATCACCGCCGTTGCGTTTTATGGCATGAGCACTTTCGAAGGCCCATTAATGGCCATCAGATCAGTTAACGCACTTTCGCATTACACCGATTGGACCATTGCCCACGTGCACTCTGGAGCTTTAGGTTGGGTTGCGCTAATCAGCTTTGGCTCAATGTATCACATGGTGCCAATTCTTTGGGGCAAGAAAGAGCTTTATTCAATGAAGCTAGTTTCAGCACATTTCTGGATCGCAACCATCGGCATCGTTCTTTACGTCACTTCAATGTGGATTTCTGGAATAGCCCAAGGCTTGATGTGGCGCTCTTACGACGAAATGGGCTTCTTGCAATATTCTTTCGTTGAAACACTAAAAGCTTTGCACCCACTTTATTTCACCCGCGCTGTTGGCGGTGTATTTTTTCTTTCAGGCGCTTGCTTGATGGCTTACAATTTTTACAAAACCATCAAAATGAGAAGCTAAAAAACTCATGACCACAAACCTACTAATCGCGATCAAAAACATTGTCGACAATCCTTTGTCAAGCATAGCTTATCATAGCGATTCTTCAAACAGGGTTAACCTTATGGGAGAATCGTTGGAGCTTTATATTAAAGACATTTTTTGTAGCTCAATTCAAACTGAAGCCATCGCTGAAAAAAATAAAATTTTCTCACAAAATTTCTCCTACATCGGCAACCAGAATAATCCGCCAGATTTAATTATTAAAAATGGTGATGCGGTAGAAATTAAAAAAATTGAAAACCTAAATTCTTCAATTGCGCTTAATAGTTCTTATCCAAAAGCAAAATTACGCGCAGATAGTCCGATGATAACAAAAAGCTGCAAAGAATGTGAAGACTGGCAAGAGAAAGATCTTCTTTATGTGATCGGAGTTGTTGCCAAAGAAAATATTTTAAAATCACTGTGGTTTGTTTATGGAGATTGTTACGCCGCCGAAAAAGAAATTTACGAAAAAATAAAAAACACAATATCTGAAGGCCTGAAAGAGTTACCAAATCTTGAACTCGCGCCAACAAATGAATTGGGTCGAGTCAACAAAGTTGATCCTCTCGGGATAACTTGCCTGCGTATTCGCGGCATGTGGCAAATCGAAAATCCAAATCGAGTTTTTGATTATCTAATAAAAAATTCTGAAGATGAATTTTCCTTAAACGCCGTGCTTTTAAGAAGCAAATATGATTCATTTCCAATTGAAGATAGAACAGCTTTGGAAAACTTAAAAAATGCAAATTTTTCTATTTCAAATATTAACATCAAATCTCCCAACAATCCCGCCAATTTACTTGACGCAGTGCTAATTTCTTTTGGGAGAAAAATATGAAAATAATCTCACTATTTTCGGGAGCTGGCGGCTTGGATAAAGGTTTTAAAAAAGCCGGATTTAACACAATTTGGGCGAATGAATATGACCCAACAATTTGGGATAGTTTTGAACATAATTTTCCAAACACCAAGCTAGAGAAAAAAAGTATTACCAAAGTTCTGCCCAGCGAAGTTCCCGATTGCGACGGAATAATTGGCGGACCTCCATGTCAAAGCTGGAGCGAAGCCGGAGCTGGTCGCGGCATTGACGATAAAAGAGGTCAACTTTTTTACGACTACATCAGAATTTTAAACGAAAAAAAACCTAAATTTTTTCTCGCTGAAAATGTTTCCGGAATTTTACATCCAAAGCACCAAGATGCTTTTTTAAATATTTTAAAAGAATTCAAAAACGCTGGCTATGAAGTTTCTTCAAAACTTTTAAACGCCAATGATTTTGATGTGCCACAAGATCGCCTGCGCGTTATCATTGTTGGCTATCGTTTAGATTTGGGTAAAAAATTTGAGTTCCCAAATCCGCAAAAAAATAAACCAGTTTTAAAAGATGCAATTGGCGATTTAGGCGCAGCAAAACATGCTAAAGAAGGCAATAAAACAAATGAAGGTGATTTAGAAATTTCAAATCACGAATATATGAATGGTGGATTTTCTACAATTTACATGTCACGAAATCGTGTGCGCTCTTGGGAAGAACCTTCTTTCACAATTCAAGCCGGTGGAAGGCACGCGCCGCTGCATCCGCAAGCTCCAAAAATGCAATTTGTTGAGCAAAATAAAAGAATTTTTGTGCCTAATAAAGAGCATCTTTATCGCCGTTTGTCGGTTCGTGAATGCGCCAGAATACAAACTTTTCCTGATGATTTTATTTTTAAGTACAAAAATATTGCCGACGGTTACAAAATGATTGGTAACGCGGTTCCAGTCAATTTAGCTTACCATTTAGCAAATAAAATTTTTAACGATTTGAATTAATATCCAAAAACAACAAAAAAATGTTTAAACATCACGACAAGATTGAACGTAACTCGATTCTACTTTTGATTCTTACTGTAATCGTAGTTTCAATTGGCGGTCTCGTTGAAATCGCGCCGCTTTTTCGCATGGAAACCGTCATTGAAAAAGTTGACGGCATGAGGCCTTACACGCCGCTAGAATTGGCGGGTGCTAAAATCTACAAGCGCGAAGGCTGCTACGGTTGCCACTCGCAACAAGTTCGTGTTTTACGCGACGAAGTTGAGCGCTACGGACACTACTCTTTAGCTTCTGAAAGCATGTATGATTTTCCATTTCAATGGGGTTCAAAAAGAACCGGCCCAGATTTGGCGCGCGTTGGCGGCAAATATTCAGATCAATGGCACGTGCGCCACTTGATTAATCCGCGTGACGTAGTTCCTGAATCAATCATGCCTGGTTACAAATTCTTAGTTGAGCGCGATGCCCAAATTTCTGGCATTGCTGACGACATGGAAGTGCTGCGTAGATTGGATGTGCCATATAACGACGAGATGATACAAAACGCTACTTCTGACGCAGTGATTCAAGCCTCAAATGATCGCGAAGCTGAAGGTTTGCAAAAACGCTACGGTGGCAAAGTTAACGTTCATGATTTCGATGGTAATCCAAACAAAATTTCTGAAATGGATGCTCTCGTTTCTTATCTGCAAGTGCTTGGAACTTTTGTCAATTTTACCAAATTTGATCCAGCTCACAAACCCGAGGTAAAAAAATAATGGCCACCTTCGTTCATTACGCACCAACCATTGCCACTATTTTTTTCTTTCTAGCATTTTGCTACGTGATCTATTTCGCTTTCAAAAAAGATAACCAAAAAAAATTCGAAAAATTTTCAAAAATTCCTCTCAAAGACCATGACTGAACAAGAAAATAAAACTTCAAATAAAGCTCCAAAAACCACCGGACACGAATGGGATGGCATTTCAGAATATAATATTCCGGCACCTCGCTGGTGGTTAATTGTTTGGATTATTTGCATTGTTTGGTCTTTTGGATATTGGATTTTTTATCCAACTTGGCCGGTTTCTGGCGGCAACACCAAAGGCTCACTTAAATGGACTCAGCAGTCGCAACTTGCTGAATCTCAAAAAGAAATTTCAGCGAAGCGTGACGTGTTTTTAGATAAAATTTCTGCTTCAGATTTTTCACAAATTCAAAAAGATCCTGAATTAATGGAATTTGCCATTAATGGCGGTCGCGCGGCTTTCAAAGAAAATTGCGCTGCTTGTCACGGCACTGGTGCGCAAGGCGGCAAAGGCTTTCCTAACTTAAATGACGATGATTGGATTTGGGGCGGCAAAGTCACCGACATTGAACAAACCCTTAAATTCGGTATCAGATCTTCTCACGAAAAAACTCGCTTCAGCCAAATGCCTTCTTTTGGAATTGATAAAATTTTGAAAAAAGAAGAAGTCGAACAAGTTGCCGAATATGTGATGTCGCTATCTGATGCAAATATTCACAACGAAAAAGGTGAAGCAATTTTCAAAGCCAATTGCGCGGCTTGTCACGGCGCTAATGGCAAAGGTGACCGCTTGGTTGGCGCACCAAATTTGTCAGATGCGATCTGGCTTTACGGCGGCAGAAAAGAAGATATTATTTTCACCGTAACCTACTCTCAAGCGGGCGCAATGCCTTATTGGATTGGTCGGTTGGATGATGTAACAATTAAGCAATTAGCGCTTTACGTTCATTCGCTTGGGGGTGGGGAATAAACATCAAATGATTGGCTTCACCTCAACAAAATCAGCACTTCTCACCTCTTACCAAAATCAAAAACTGCATCACGCAATTTTACTTCACGGCAAAAAAGGCATTGGCAAAGCCACATTTGCCCGTGAATTTGCCGAAGAAATTTTAGGCAATAAACTCGCTTCACATCCCGATTTATTTTTAGTCGAAAAAGATCCCGAAAAACGCGAAATCAATGTCGATAAAATCAGAAAAATTGCTGAATTCGCCAATCAAACTTCCGCCATTTCGCCTAATAAATTCATCATTATTGATTCGGCTTGCGAGCTTAATAAATCTGCTGCCAACGCCCTTTTGAAACTTTTGGAAGAACCTCGTCCAAATAATTTTCTGATTCTAGTTTCGCACAATTTAAATCGCGTTTTACCAACTATTAGATCGCGCTGCCAAATTGTTAAAATTCCTGATTTATCGCCAGATAATTTTACTGAAATTTTGCACCAAAAAAATCTGCATTTCTCAGGCAAAGATCAGCAATTTTTAGCGGAAATTTGCGACAATTCTCCAGCTGATGCAATTAATCTTGGCCTAGATTTAACGCGCTTCTATGAGCTTTTCTTGAGATCTCTTTACAACAAAAAAATCAGCGACGATTTACTAAAAAAAATCGCCGATAAAAAATTCTCCTTTTCAATTTTTGAAAAATCCTACGAGTTTTTTATCAGCCGTTTGCTGCAAAATTTGAACAGTTCTTCCTTGAATTTTTACTTCGACGAAGAAAAAGTTTTTCTAAATCTACGACAAAAATTTTCCGCCAAAAAAATTTTCTTAATAGCTGATGAAAGCTTGATTTTACTGCGCAAAACCGCGGCGTTAAGTTTAGATCGCAAGCTGACCCTGATCAATATTTTCAATCAAATCTGTTATGAATAAGATTTACAAAAGCATTGGTTTAATGAGCGGCACTTCGATGGATGGCATTGATTTAGCTTTGATTGAAAGTGATGGAAAAAAACAAATCAAAAGCACGCATTTTGATTATTTGTCCTACAATCACGATTTTAAAAAACGTCTTGAAGCCATAATTTACAACAATCCAAAGCTTACTGAAATCAAGCTACTTGAAAATGAATTAACTTTGCTGCATGCCAAATTGATTAATGATTTTTTGGCAAAAAACAAAATCGACAAATCTGAAATTGATTTAGTGGCATTTCACGGACACACAATTTTACACATCCCCGAGCAAGGCGTCACTTGGCAAATCGGCAATGGTCATTTACTTGCGCACGCTGTTGGCATTGATGTGGTTGCTGATTTTAGAACTCGCGATGTGGTGCTTGGCGGCCAAGGCGCGCCACTGGTTCCCATTTATCATTTTCATCTTTTGGCCGATCAACCTCACCCAGTTGCGGTACTAAATATTGGCGGCATTTCTAATATTACTTACTTTCAAGACGATCACGAAAATGCCATCGAGGCTTTCGATCTTTGCTTCGGCAATACACCGCTTGATGATTTGATGAAGAAAAAAATGAACTGCGATTTTGATCAAGACGGCAAATTAGCTCAAAGTGGCAAGATTGATTTTGTTTTGGCGGAGAAAATTTTGGAAAATGAAATCTTCAATCGGAAACCGCCAAAATCTTTTGATCGCGACGATTTTTCCTCGCTACTTTCTTTGGTAAATAACCTAAAAATCGAAGACGCTCTAGCCACTTTCGCTTTTATGCATGCAAGAGCGATTCAGATTAATTTAGAATTTTTAAGCAAAAAACCGAAGGAAATTTTCGTCTGCGGCGGCGGCAGAAAAAACGCGGCAATCATGGACGAGATGCAAAAATTAATGCCCGAAATTGTGATTAAAGCTGTCGAAGCAATTGGCTTGAATGGCGATGCGATTGAAGCAGAAGCTTTTGCTTTTCTGGGGATTAGAAAGTTGATTGGTTTGCCGATTAGTTTTGAAAATACGACTGGGGTGAAGTTTACAAATAAATCACCGCACTCGTCTTGTGGAGGGGTTTTGTTTAAGAATTAAGGACACCTCTATTCCACAAAAGGCCTAGACTGAACAATATAAACTTGGTTACCAGTCATTAACCATTCGATGTCTTGGGGTTGTGGTTTGAAAGCTTGGCTAGCGAAAAGTTTATGAATAAATTGAGCAGCTTGAACCAGACTTTGAATTTTTTTAGCAGTGAGAACTCTTTGATCTTTTGAGATGGAAATTTCTTTTAACCCACCTTTGTCATCTGAAGTCAGCATAGTATCATCCATAGAATGGCTAAAAACTTTGATGGAGGCAGATTTGGAATTATATAAAATTTGCTCAGGAACTTTCCTTCCTTCTACCACCTTCATTCCCAAGCCCCGCTTGACATTGATGTAAACCACGTCTTTATCTTTTTTGTAAGGATTGGTGGTGATCATAACTCCTGAACACTCTGAATTAATACCGCGCTGCACCAGAAACGAAGAATAGATCTGCAAATGATTCTCACCCTCTATTCCAAAATTTTCACGAGCGGCAATGGCGGCATCATTCCAAATTGAGCCCCAGACTTTTTGAATCGCTTTTATAACCGCTTGGTCTCCTTGGTGATTGTATGAAACATTCGCTACCGTGTCTTATACTATTTTAACTTAAAAACCCCCACTATCCACAAACCCCCAAAACAACTTCTCTGCTTAAATTCTTAACAAAGCGGCAGATCTCGATTTCAAGATCTGCCAGCGTTTCGAAAACTTTATTTTTAATCGTGTTGTCTTTGATGTAT
>CANEVP010000034.1 GCA_947442475.1 Rickettsiales bacterium | reverse complement strand
GGGCGGATTGATTAGCAAAAAAAAGAAGAAAAACTGGAGTTATTAATTCTTAAAAATTATGAATGATTCCACTCATCGGTTTGAGAGGGATAGATTGTTTAAAAAATGGGGTCAGTTCAGGGCGATGGTGGTTTTGAGTGCAAAGGATTTGATCGCAATGGACTAGAAATACCAATATCTTAAGATGCTCAATTCACCCTTTCTGCCATTATCTTGAACTCATCATCTCTTATTTTCATTTGAAAAATACTTTTATCGTCAAAGCATTTTAACAAATCCTCTCTTCTAGAGTTCGAAATTTCATCCGACTTTTTATTAAAATCTAACCCAAGATATAAGGCAGAAATTTTAGCATCACCCAACTTATATTTTTGAATTGGATTATCGTAATTTTTATCATTGGCATCATTGATGGCAATTAATCTCCACTCATTCTCTTGCATCCAATCAGATGACTTTATCAAAGCTATTGACCTCTTATTTGATTGAAGTCCTTCGAAACTTGGGATTTTATCCACATATTCAACTGGATGCAGGTATTCAAACATGCCATCTCCAAACTCATATTCTATACAATAGCCTCTGTGCGCTCCTCCATAGTGACTCCAGAAATACATATCGCTTGGATTTGTAGAAAAACAGGCAACACGAAAACTTTTTTTAAGATCCTCTACTAGCTTCTCCGCATCGTGTAATTCGGTTCTGCGAATCTGCTTTTCCAAAATAGACTTTCCCATCCTCCTTCTCTCAGGTCTTGGTAAATTCTTTGTCGATTCCTCTTTAGAAATCATTATATGAATGGATTTCGTGAATTTTTTTGGATCACTTCTTTGCTCTTTCAAATAACCTAGAGCCCTAATGGATGACATTCTGCAATCGTATGGATCATTAAATGCACTAGGATGCACCATGGTTATTTCTTTGTTTTGGATATCAGAAATTTCAGACTCAAATCTTTTTGAACCCCAATCTACAAAACGCTTATAAACATAAAATTTTTTAGATCCATTTGACTCAATTTGTAGTATTTCATTTTTTAACCTAACTAGATCTGGGTACTTTATTGAATTTTCATTATTCCAATGTTGGTGAATATTTTGACGATATTGCGTCCTTAATAATGAGCTCTGAGATTCTTTTTTCATGATTTATCCAAAAAATATTACAAACCATATTGGTCAGTATTTGATATTGAATATAATAGACCCCTTGCGAAACACCACCAACCATTTCAACTCAGCTAAATTTCCTACAACAACCCAGAAAATTTCATGAGCCTAAACTTCTCCAAACTCTCCAAATCTCCAAGAAACTTCCTGCATTTAACGGGAGTTTCGATCGAAGAATTTAGAGAATTGGTTGAAAGGATTAAGCCAGACTGGGAGTTGATTAAGGAGTCAAAAAAGTGCGATGGCAGAACATCGCAATTATCAACAATCGAAGATCAAGTTTTATGCACATTGCTTTACTACCGCACTTACAACAGCCAAGAATTTCTTGGTTTTCTGTTTAATCTTCATCTCCAGTCAAAGAAAAGGGCTCACAAAATCACTCAAGAAGCAGCTCAAAAGAAGATTGGCAATTGCGCCAATGATTGGCCACATGAAGCGGGAAGGGAAGCTGGGGCTTTGCAGGCTTAAAGGGATTATTGGCGATCAAATCAATGCACTACTGACAGGAGTTGGGTACAATCTAAGACTGATTCTAAATCACATCAGGAAATTGTTGAGGCTCAAAAAACTAAAGAATTTTCTGATCCAAATTTTATTCCATCTGCTGGAGATTTTTTTACTAAAAATTTATCGAGTTAGGAGTTGTTAGTTTGGGAAGTGGGTTTTTCAGCACCGACTAATTAAGGCAAATAACGACCAACAAAAAACCCCGCCACTTTTTCAAGTGACGGGGTTTTTTAAAATCTCCGTTAAGTCAAACTATGAGTTAACATCAACTTGATATGAAAGAGCGCAAATTTTACCCGCAGTAGCAACGGTATAAGTAGCAGTACTGCTACAAGCTGCTAAAACTCCTCTAACTTTACCAAGGTTAGCAACGCCATCATCAATTTTAGAATCGATAGATAAAGCATCTGCTGCAAGAATTGCTCCTTGAGCAACAGCTGCGGCACTGATATTTACGACTGTGTTAGTCGCGCTACCAGCGGTACCAACGGTACCAGCCGTTAATACTACAACGTTTTGAGCACTTGTAGTGTTGTAGTCGAAAGCCCAACCAGACGATTTGGTTTTAGAAGATGGCAAGTTAGTACCTGCAGCTTGAGATGTAGAAGCGGCTGAAACATAAGTCAAAGTTGCATCGATAGCACCGATGGCTTTCAAATCACGCCAAGCTTCTGAACCTTCTGCAGTAGCGCTATTCCAGTATTCAATAAGACCATCGCCATCTCCAGGAACGTCAGATGCAGCAACTGCGGTACCGTAATCACCAGGAAGAGCGTTAAATTGGCTGTAAAAAGCGTTAACAGCAACTGCGTATCCTCTTGCTTCACCCATTACAGAACGAAGTTCTGAACTTTTTATCAAGCTGGCTCCACCGGTAATACCAGCAATCAGTAAACCGATAACGATCAAAACGATCGATAATTCAATCAACGAAAATGCTGATTTTTTCTTAGAAAAGGTTTTTTTCATATTTTAGAAATTATTTGTTGTTAAGGGCGAAAACGGAAATCTTAAGTGATTTGTTAACGCTAGTTAGGTGAGGGTTTTTTTGATGTCAAATTTTTTTTCCACAACGTTTTTTAGAAAAAAAATTCGTACCATTTTTTACAACCTAAATAGCGTGAAATTATTACACAAATTTTATTTCCAGGATTTCGTAATTGATGACGCCACCAGGAGTTTTTATCTCCACTTCATCACCAATTTCTTTATTGATCAAAGCTCTCGCAACTGGCGACATGCTTGAGATCAAGCCATCATCAATATTTGCTTCAAACTCGCTGACAATTTTGTAAGTTACTTCTTTTTCACTGTCTAAATTTTCTAATTTTACTGTCGCGCCAAATTTAATTTGGTCGCCAGAAAGTTTCGAAATATCGATCACTTCTGCGCGTAAAAATTTATCTTCTAAATCACCAATTTGCGCTTCGATAAAACCTTGTCGATCTTTTGCAGTGTGATATTCTGCGTTTTCTTTTAGGTCACCATGTTCGCGTGCATCCGCGATTTGCTTGATGATTCTTGGTCTTTCAACATTTTTTAGATTATCGATTTCAACTTTTAATTTTTCGTAACCCTGAGTTGTGATTTGAAATGTACTCAATTTTCTCTCCACTAAATTAATATTTGTAATTTTCGCTTTTGTACGGACCACTAGCGTCAACATTGATGTAATCAGCTTGCTTGCTAGTCAGCGTTGTTAATTTTGCACCAAGTTTTTCTAGGTGTAATCTTGCAACTTTTTCGTCTAATTCTTTCGGCAAAATATAAACTTTATTTTCATATTTTTTGTGATTGCTCCAAAGTTCAATTTGTGCCATCACTTGATTGGTAAAGCTTGCCGACATAACAAAAGCGCTGTGTCCAGTCGCGCATCCCAAATTCAATAATCTACCTTCGGCAAGTAAAATAATTCTTTTTCCATCAGCAAAAGTAATTTGATCAACTTGCGGTTTGATGTTAGTCCATTTCAAGTTTCTCAAAGCCTCAACTTGGATTTCATTGTCGAAGTGACCAATATTGCCAACAATCGCGCAATCTTTCATAGCACGCATATGTTCAATCGTGATAATGTCAACGTTACCTGTAGTTGTGATAAAGATATCAGTTTGAGACAACACATCTTCAATTGGCAAAATTTGAAATCCGGCCATTGCAGCTTGCAATGCGCAGATCGGATCAATCTCAGTTACAACAACACGTGCACCCTGTGATTTAAAAGCATCAGCGCATCCTTTACCAACATTTCCGTAACCACAAATCACCACCATTTTTCCAGCGATCATAACATCAGTTGCGCGCTTTACGCCATCGATCACACTTTCTTTGCAGCCGTAAAGATTGTCGAATTTTGATTTAGTAACTGCGTCATTCACATTGATTGCAGGCACTTTCAACCTACCCTCTTTTTCCATTTGGTAAAGTCGCGCCACGCCAGTTGTGGTCTCTTCTGAAAGACCTTTGATTCCCGCAAGAATTTCTGGGTATTCGTCGTGAATCATTTTGGTTAAATCTCCACCATCATCCAAAATCATGTTCGGTTTCCAGTCGGATTTTCCGACAATAGTTTGTCTGATACACCAGTCATATTCTTCTTCAGTTTCGCCTTTCCATGCAAACACCGAAACGCCACTCGCAGCAATTGCAGCAGCTGCGTGATCTGATGTTGAAAAAATATTGCAAGAGCTCCAACGCACCTGCGCACCCAAGTGCACCAAGGTTTCAATCAAAACCGCAGTTTCAATTGTCATGTGTAAACAACCGACAATTTTTGCATCTTTAAGCGGTTGAGACGCGCCAAATTCACGGCGCAAAGACATCAATCCAGGCATTTCATTTTCTGCTAAAGTGATTTCTTTTCTGCCCCAAGAAGCCAAAGAAATATCTCTTACGCGGTAATCATTAGTCATAAAATATTTTAAAATTTAGTTAGAAAAAGTAGGTGAATAAAGCAACAACCACACAAACGGAATAATCAAAGCATAACCAAAATTATTACGATTTTTTCTGCTCGGAATTTTAAAAACCAAAAGCATGGTTAAGATTGTCATCACCGCGAAAAAATAAAATAAAAACTGATTCTGCTGCAAGCAAACTGAAGCGATCAAAATAAATTTAGTGTAATCAAAAGACTGGCTCTGGCTAGCAAAAAGCCCTTCAGTTTTTTTGTAAAAAATTTGATAAAAAACTGCTGAAAGCACAACGCCGATCGCCGCGGTGAAAGTTACGTCAATCACATTTTGATCTTGTAAAACGCGATTTGCCAAACCCACCATCAAAATAAAATTAAGAACTGGCTGTGGAAAAGTTTTATGGGTAAAATCAGTTGCAAGCAAGATCACCAATCCCACTGAGATCAGAGCATAAATCATAAATTCCTGCGTGAAGCCGAATTTAATATAGCTCAAAATAAAAAGCGTAGTTGTTGCCAATTCAACAAATAAGTGGGTGCGTGGAATTTTAGTTTGGCAAGCTTTGCATCTACCTAAAGTAAAAAGCCAATTGATGAGGGGAATTAGCTCACGAGTTCTGATAATTACGTTACATTCAGGGCATCTAGATTTTTGTCCAAAATATCTACCGAAGCATGATTCACCAAGCGGTAAACGATAAGCGAAAAGTGTTGCGTAAGAGCCAAAAATTGCACCGAAAGTTGCAGCTAAAATTATTCCGAAAAGTTGTTCCATGATGGAAAAATTTAAAATTAGAATTGTCGTCACAAATAAAATGAGGGATCTACTGAATTTTGAACTCTAAACTCACTAGATCCCTCACTTTGTTCGGGATGACAGCTTGTGAACATTAATTACTTCTGCTTCTCCAAAAACGAAATCACGTCAGCGCGATCTTGCGGTTTTTTCAAACCCGGAAATGCCATTTTGGTTCCAGGAACAAAATCTTTCGGCTTGGTTACAAAAGTATTAATTGATTCTACATCCCAAGATCCGCCTTTGGCTTTCATAGCATCTGAATAAGCAAATCCAGCAAAAACTGCTTTTTTTCTACCAACAATTCCAAATAGATTCGGACCAACTTTCGCCGCTTCACCTTTTTCAATAGTGTGGCAAGAAGCGCATTTTTTGAAAACTTTTGCACCGCGATCGACATCAGCAGCTTTCATCAGAGTTGCCAAATCAATCGGCTTTTCTTCTTTTTTTTCTACCACCTTTCCGTCACTGGACATCACAATTTCAAAGCCTCTTTTAAATATTGGCTTTGGACGATAAAGCGCATTTGCCGCAATCACCGCAAATAAAACTATCGCCACCGAAACTGCAAAAGCGGGGGCCTTAGCCTTAATTTGCGCCTTTACTAATTGTTGAATTTTTTTCATGTTTTTAGTCGAACAAAGTTGAAACTGATTTCTCTTGTGAAATGTTGCGAATCGCCTCTCCGATTAGATCCGCAATGTCGATAATTTTAATATTTTTTGCATCCAAAGTACCAGCTGAGGCTTCAATCGAATTAGTAATTACCAAATTTTTTAGCTTGGAATTAGCAATTCTCTCTCCCGCTTTTCCCGACAAAACTCCGTGCGTAATATAAGCTGAAACCGAAGTTGCACCTTTATTTATCAAGGCTTCTGCGGCGTTGCACAAAGTGCCACCCGAATCAACCATATCATCAACAATGATGCAATTTTTACCTTCGACTTCACCTATGATATTCATCACCTCACTTACTCCTGCTTTCGGGCGGCGCTTATCAACAATCGCAAGCTCAGCGCCAATTTTACTGGCAATTGCTCTGGCGCGTACAAGCCCACCAACGTCTGGAGACACCACAACCAAGTTTGTTAAATCGAAATTTTGTTTGATGTCACGCACAAAAACCGGTGCAGCGTAAAGATTGTCGAGCGGGATATCAAAAAATCCCTGGATTTGTCCAGCGTGCAAATCAACCGTCAAAACACGATCTGCCCCCGCTGATGTAATTAAATTAGCCACCAATTTTGCCGAGATCGGCGTGCGTGGCGCCGCTTTACGATCTTGTCTGGCGTAGCCAAAATAAGGAATCACCGCCGTAATTCTTTTGGCTGACGCACGACGCAGCGCATCAATTGCAATCAACAATTCCATGATATTGTCATTGGCTGGATAAGAGGTTGATTGCAGTACAAAAATATCTTCGCCGCGGACGTTTTCTTTGATTTCAACAAAGACTTCCATGTCAGAAAATTTTTTGACTTCAGCGTCAATTAGCTTCAAGCCCAAATGATTGGCAATTTCTTGCGACAAAATTCTATTACTATTGCAGGCGAGAAGTTTCATGATTTTTAGTTTGAAATTTGACTAGTGCTGAAGGAAAGTCTGAGAGGGCAGCAAGCTATTTTCACAAGTCCAAATATCAACTCATTTTCTATTATCAAAATGGCCGAAATCGAATTTTACGACATTATCAAAATCCTTCACATCGTTGCAGTAATTTCATGGCTTGCCGGCCTTTTATACTTGCCGAGAATCTTTGTTTATCACACGCAAGTTGCTGTGGATTCTGATGTTGATCACATGTTTCAAATCATGGAAAAGCGCCTGATGCATCTCATCATGTTGCCGGCTATGATTTTGGTTTTTTTCTTTGGCTTCTATTTAGCCTCGCAAATCGGTTTTGAATTGGTTTGGTTACAAATCAAAATCACCTTGGTTCTCATCCTCGCTGGCTATCACGGATTTTTGTCGCACTGCCGCAAAAAATTCAAAACTGGCAAAAATAAATACAGCGAAAAATTTTATCGCATCATCAACGAAGTGCCGACAATTCTGATGTTGCTGATTGTGGCTCTGGTAATTTTGAAACCTTTTTAAGATGCAAAATCTCGTTAAAATCACCGCCGAAAATTTCGACGTAATTTTCGATTTACGCTACGCTTCAGACAATAATGTTTGCGGCCACAAACTTTACGCCTACCCTTTGTGCTACATGCATGAAGCGGCAATTGCGCCTTTAAATCGCGCCATCAAATCAGCCAAAAATCTCGGATTAAAATTAAAAATTTTCGACGGCTTTCGCCCAATCGAAATTCAAAAATACATGTTCGATAAATTTCCGTCAGAAGATCCCAATGGCGGCTTCATTTCAAATCCCGATGGCGGCGCAATCCCTCATTGTCGTGGCGTTGCCATTGATTTAACTTTGTGCGATGCGCAAGGAAACGAACTCGACATGGGCACCGATTTCGACGAATTTTCTGATCTCGCCTTTCACAATTGCGAAAAAATTTCTACTGAAGCGCAGCGCAATCGCCTGATTTTACTTGGCCTAATGACCGCCGCCGGTTTTGATTTTTATCGCAACGAATGGTGGCACTACCAACTTTTCAAACCACGCGAATATGCAATTGCCAAGGCCGATCGCGACATGATCGCGGTTTAATAAAATGAAATTTTTTAATCATTTTGAAAAACTGGGAGGCGATTTTTTTTCCAAAATCACTCCCACGCCACTAGAAAACAGCTTTGTTGCAGCTTACAGCAAAAGCGCCTGCGAGCTTATCGATTTTGACAAAAAAGAATTTTCCAACCCCGACTTCTGCCAATTCACTAACCCAAATTTTTGCAATCTGGCAATGCTTTACGCTGGTCACCAATTTGGCCATTTCGTGCCGCAACTTGGTGATGGGCGAGCCGCTTTACTTGCGCAGGTCACTAACAAAAAAAATCAAAGTTGGGATTTAGTTTTAAAAGGCTCTGGCCTCACACCTTACTCTCGCATGGGCGACGGCAAAGCGGTTCTGCGCTCATCAATTCGCGAATTTTTAGTTTCTGAAGCAATGCACGCAATTGGAATTCCAACTTCACGCGCCCTTTGCTTAATTGCCTCCGATCAAAAAATTTACCGTGACGGCATGGAAAAAGCCGCCCAAATAATTCGCATAGCGCCAAGCCACGTGCGCTTTGGCACCTTTGAAGTTTTTTTCTACCGCAAGCAAAATGAGCAAATAAAAATTCTCGCCAATTACGTTATTAAACAAAATTTTCCTCAGCTAAAAAATCAAAAAAACAAATATGCTGCTTTTCTAGCAAGCGTTGTCGAATCAACCGCCAAGCTCATTGCCAAATGGCAAGCTGTCGGATTTTGCCACGGCGTTCTCAACACCGACAATATGTCAATTCTTGGAATCACCCTAGATTACGGCCCTTTCGGATTTTTAGACAGTTACAATCCACACCACATCTGCAACCATTCTGACACTCAAGGACGCTACTCGTTTGCCAATCAACCGGCAATCGGCTTGTGGAATTTGCACGCTTTTGCCATCACGCTTTCAAGCTTAGTTTCAATGGAAGAGCAGAAGGAAATTTTGGCGAATTATGAAAAAATCTTTTACGAAGAATTTTACCAATTAATGGCCCTAAAGCTTGGATTTACCGCCTCTGACGAAGATGTCAAAAAACTCACTCACCAAATTTTAGACTTACTTGAAGAGCATCAAATCGATTACACATTTTTCTTCCGCAACCTCCACAACCTCGATATCATCTTGAACCTGTCCAACGATGATTCATGGCGCCAAGCGATAAAAAACCTGCATCCAAAGCTGCCCAGCGCCAAAAACTCCAACCCCAAATTTATTTTGCGCAACCACCTACTCCAAACCGCCATCGAAAAAGCTGATCTTGAAAATGATTTTTTAGAAGTAAAAAAATTACAAAAAATCATGCAAAATCCTTACGAAGAACAACCAGAAAATAAATCTTATTCCAACCCTCCGCCCTCTTGGGCGAAGGAAATTAAAATTTCTTGCTCAAGTTAAAAAATGAAAAACGCCTTAGTTTTATTTAATCAAGATTTACGAGTTAGCGACAATCCAGCATTTTTTTACGCGATGCTCGATCACAAAAATGTCGCGCCACTTTTCATTTTAGATGAAGCAAATCGACGCCCAATTGGCGAGGCTTCAAAGTGGTTTTTGCATCACGCTTTGGAAAGTTTTTCACGCGAAATTTTCGAGAAATTTTCTTTAAAACTTGCTCTAAAAAAAGGTGACAGTCTGGAGATTTTACGTGAGATTTTTTTGAGCAAAAAGATCGAGGCAATTTATTTTTCGCGTGGCGTAAATCATCCAGAATTACAGCTTCAGGAGAGAATCAAAAAACTCGCGGAAGAAAATTCAATTGCGGTTTTCGACTTTAAGGCAACGACGCTTTTTGAACCAACTGAAATTAAAAATGGTAGCGGCGGTTACTACAAAGTATTTACACCTTTTTGGCGCCATTGCTTGAAAAACTCAGATGCAATTTTAGATCCTTTGCCCGAGCCAACAAAAGGCGCTCGCGACTTTTTTTTGGATATTGAAAATGACGCTTTGGATATTTTGCCGAAAAAAAATTGGGCCGAAAAATTTGAGATTATCTCAACTTCAAGCCTTGAATCTTTTTTAAAAAATAAAGTTCAAGAATACAAACAAGCCCGCGATATTCCTAGCCTTAATGGCACTTCAAAACTTTCGCCGCACTTGCATTTTGGGCTGATTTCGCCGCGAGAAATTTTTTACGCGGCAAAGAAAATTTTACCCTCAGAAGGAAAAACACAATTTCTCGCCGAGCTTGGCTGGCGTGAGTTTTGCCACCATTTGCTTTTTCATTTTCCAGAACTTCCCACCAAATCTTTTCGCAACGAATTTGAGAAATTTCCTTGGCAAAAAAATGATTTTCTTTTGCAAAAATGGCAGAAGGGCCAAACCGGATTTCCAATTGTTGATGCTGGCATGCGCGAACTGTGGAAAACTGGCCTGATGCATAATCGGGTGCGCATGATTGTGGCGTCTTTTTTGGTGAAAGATTTGCTAATTGATTGGCGCGAAGGTGAGAAATGGTTTTGGGATTGTTTAATTGACGCTGATCTTGCCAGCAACGTAGCCAACTGGCAATGGGTGGCTGGAAGCGGTGCTGACGCGGCTCCTTACTTTAGAATTTTTAACCCATCACTACAGGCAGAGCGTTTTGACGCGCAGGGAGATTACGTTAAAAAATGGCTTCCAGAATTAGCGCAATTGCCACAACGCTTTATTCACCAGCCTTGGGAGGCTGAAGAAAATTTATTAAAATCTTGCGGCGTGGAACTTGGCCAAAATTATCCAACTCGAATTGTTGATCATGCTCAAGCAAGGAATTTGGCTTTGACGTTGTTTAAAAGTTTGAAGTAATTTTTCTCAAATCAATATTCAGGCGGCTAAAAGTCGATTTTTCGCGTTACGAGGAAAATTCAAATTTTGGATCAACTCAATAGATTTTCTTAGAAGTTAAGTGATCTTTAAAAAAAACCCGTCTGAATTAATTTTCAGGCGGGTTTTTTCTCGATGAATTCTTCACAACAACTCCCAAAAAGATTCTCATGACTTACGACAACGACCATCAGTTTGAAGTAACCTTTAAAGAAGTTACCACCCAAAACGGCCTGCTCTGCCAGTTTGACGATCATCACGGCGTGATTTTGCTTGATGCTACCAACCCTTTTACGGCTGACGATTTTCAAAATATCGCGGATCTCATCGACCCATATTTTGCAACTCATGGCGAGCTTCGGGGAATTATCATTCACGCTAAAAAATTTCCTTACTGGTCGAGCCCACAAAACCGCGCGGAATATTTAAATTTCGCTCGCCAAAATCATCACAAATTCAAAAAAGCAGTGCTAGCGATGGGAGGATTTTTTACAAAAATTGTCGCAAGAATTGCTAAAGGTCGAGTTCATCCCGAGGTAAAAATTTTTAAGTACAATCAAATTGAGGAAGCGCAGGATTGGATTTTGGAAAATAAATAACCAAAGCTTCCTACTCAAAATATTCTTACAGAAATCGTCTAACCAACAAAATTTATGAAAAACTTAACTAAAATTTCTGATTCTGCGGCTTCAAACGTTGTCTCAGAGGTGTTTGTTGCCAAAGCATTTGACGGTATTTTGCCAAGCGTCGAAAGCGAAAAAATATCGGCAAGAGAAGTTGAGCTACAAGAAAAAATAAATTTTGTGCGCGCTACCACTAGTGAACAGCCCTTGGCGCGGGGATTGGGTGTATTTTTGCGAAAAATTTGGGACGCTTTACCAACTTTTGGATTACCAGTAGCTGATGCTAAAGCCAGTGATTTGAAAGACCCAGAACTAGAAGCTCTCTTAAAAGCAAGGGGGCCGAAGTTAGAAATTGACGAAGGCACAACCGTTTCTGAAGAAGTGTTAAAAAAAGCCAAGTTCATCATGAGCAATGTTCGGGATGAATTCAGAAAAGCTGCTGCGCAAGGTCCAAAAACTAGAGAGCTGATTTTGCAGTGTTTAGAAGTGGCGGAAATTAAAATTTACGACGCAAACCTTTCAAGAAATTTGAAAGCAGAAGGGTTGGATAAATTTGGCTTTAGTGGTGGGTATCTTCCTCAAACCAAAGAGTTAAAAATCGCAACCAATTTTGAAGGAAAATATCTTGTGAAGATGATTAAGCACGAATGCTCTCACATGAAAGAAAATGAAGAAAATACAACTTATGATACAGCGCTGTTAGAAGAGTGTGTGGTAAATTTGCAAAATATTCTTAGGGGAATTTCTGACCATTTTAAAGTTTACGACGCAACTCTTTCAGAAGATTTAAAGAAATATTCCCAAGAATATAAAGACACAGAAGTCATTACTTACAAATCGAATCATAAAGGTAAGACTGTAAAAAGAGAGCTTGAGGAGGTTAATCTAGTAGCGAAAATGCTTAAGGGACACGGTGAAGAGTTTCAGTTTTTTGAGAAACTTACTCATGTTGAAGATAAAAAAACTAGAAACAAAAGAGTGGCAACAAAAGATGAAAAAAGTCTTTACGCAGGCTTTCTAAATTTGGCTCAAACTATTGAGGGTATGAAAGCGGTTTTAAGAGATTACGAAAATATTTTTGATAAAAAAGCCGAGATACATGCCAGAATTTCAGAAAATCCAGAGCGCTTTTTAAACAGCGTTTGTCCAAAAGGTTTTGGAGAAAGCGAAATTCCATCTGGCGTGGTACGCACAAAATCTAGCTCAGATTATTTTTCAAAAAAGCTTTCCAAAAAAAGTGGGCCTGAAAAAGATCTTTAAAAGCTAATTTGAGATACAAAAAGTGAATAATCCCTCTACGACGAACTAATCACCGCACCCTTACCTCTAAAGTTACAATTCTTCTTCAATAGCCAAATCAATCTCAGCGCTGATTCTTGCTTTATCACGCCTAAGCACGCCTTTTAAAACCAAGTGGTTTGAAGCGTGATCGCTGCGAAATATTGTTTTGTTTAAATGTAGATTTTCCATCAGCAGCTTCATTTCTTGAAACAGCTCAAGCCTGCTGAGCTCTTGCCACTCGCCCTTAAAACTTTTTTCAAAACGCTCGGATCCCAAAGGAAATTCGGGAACCAAAGTTGAAAGATATTCGGGCTGCGCTTGATTCATTAATTCTGCTGAAGCCAGCGCGTGCTGAGCGCTGTATTTTGCACCACCCAAACCATTTAAAATCATTACTGAACTTTTAATTCCCGCGGCTTTTATTTTTTGCAAAGCCTGCAAAGACGAGTCAAAAGTTTCGCCTTTTTCAATCAAACCAAGCACCTCATTATCGCCACTTTCGCAGCCCACGTAAAGAATTTTTAAACCCAATTCCTGCAACTCTTGCAAATCCGCAACCGACTTATTTAACAAATTGCGCGGCAGGCAATAAGACGAAACGCGCTGTAGATTTGGATAATATTTATTAATCAACTGCAAAATTTCTTTCAGCCTTCGCATCGAAAGGCTGGTGGCGTCACCATCGGCAAGAAAAACTCTTGAGACAGGAAAATGATTTTGCGACAAAAACTTCAACTCTTGTTCAATCTCTTCGATCGCCTTGGGCTGAAAACGCTTTTGCTCATCTTTATACATGTCGCAAAAGCTGCATTTATTCCACGAGCAACCATTGGTGACTTGCAGAATTAAAGATTTCCATTCACTGGGCGGGCGAAAAACCGGCTCGATGTAATTTAGCGGATACACGAGCTTTAATTTTTTAGATCGAAACGATCTAAATTCATTACTTTTACCCAAGCTTTGACAAAATCTTTAACGAACTTTTCTTTGCCATCATCTGACGCATAAACCTCTGCAACGGCGCGCAGTTCGGAGTTTGAACCAAATACCAAATCAACTGAAGTTGCTTGCCATTTTAACTCACCGGTTTTTCTGTCGCGACCTTCATAAACGCCTTCCGATTTGTCAGATTTACTCCATTTAGTCGACATATCTAGCAGGTTGACAAAGAAGTCGTTGGTTAGAACTCCCGATTTTTTGGTTAAGATTTTATGCGCATCCAAAGCTCTCATGCCGCCAAGCAAAACCGTCATTTCCGGCACACTTAGATTTAACATGTAAGCGCGATCAATTAGCGCATTTACGGGCGATACAGATTCATTACCGCTGTAATAATTTCTAAATCCGTCAGCTTTTGGCTCGAGTGCGGCAAAAGATTTTACATCGGTTTGCTCTTGCATTGCGTCAACTCGACCAACTTGGAAAGGCACTTGCACCTTAACCCCAGCGTCACTCGCTGCTTTTTCAATTGCAGCTGAACCACCCAAAATAATCACGTCGGCAAGTGAAACTTTTTTGCCAGCGCTTAGCGATTTATTAAAATCTTTCTGCACTTTTTCTAAAACGCTCAAAACTTTGGCTAGCTCTTGCGGATTATTCACTGCCCAGTTTTTCTGAGGCTCCAAACGAATTCGCGCACCATTAGCGCCACCGCGCATATCGGTGTTACGATAACTTGCAGCTGACGCCCAAGCAGTTGTGACAAGCTGCGAAACACTTAATCCTGATTTCAGAATTTGCTCTTTAAGATTTTTTACCTCTGCCGCGTTGATTGATTTATACTTGGCTTGCGGGATTGCATCTTGCCAAGCCAAAGCTTGTTTTGGCGCTTCTTTGCCCACATACCTAGCGCTTGGACCCATGTCGCGATGGGTTAATTTGAACCAAGCACTAGCAAAAGCCTTCTCGAATTCTTTAGGATTTTCTTGGAAGCTCTTAGCAATTTTTTGATACTCTGGATCAAATTTCAGCGACAGATCGGTGGTTAACATAACAACCTTGGCCGCTTTTTCGTCAGAAGGAATCCACTGAATCGCGCCACCAGGACTTTTAGTTTTCACCCAATCATAGGCAAAAAGATTATTGAGATAACCCATAGTCCAAACAGTTGGATTAGCGGTCCAAGCGCCTTCCAATCCGCTGGTAACTGCATCAACTCCCTTGCCGGTTCCACATTTATTTTTCCAACCCATGCCCTGCTCTTCAAGTGCGGCGCCTGCTGGTTCATCACCTACGCATTTCGCTGCTTCATGAGCGCCGTGAGTTTTGCCAAAAGTGTGACCACCTGCAATTAAGGCAACGGTCTCTTCGTCATTCATTGCCATGCGTCCGAAAGTTTCGCGAATTTGATGAGCAGCAGCGATTGGATCAGGATTGCCGTTTGGACCTTCGGGATTCACATAAATCAAGCCCATAGTTGTAGCGCCAAGTGGCTTTTCAAGCTTGCCTTTGCTGTCAAAACGATTGCTTGCCATGAATTTATTTTCAGGGCCCCAATAAACTAAATCAGGCTCAAAATCATCAACTCTGCCACCAGCAAAGCCCGCGGTTTTAAAACCCATTGATTCCAAGGCGACATTTCCCGAAAGCACCATCAAATCGGCCCAAGAAATTTTATTGCCATATTTCTTTTTAACCGGCCAAAGCAAGCGTCGAGCCTTGTCTAAATTAGCATTATCTGGCCAGCTGTTAAGAGGTTCGAATCTTTGTTGGCCTCCACCTGCTCCGCCTCTACCATCTTCAGAGCGATAAGTGCCAGCGCTGTGCCACGCCATACGAATGAAAAATGGACCGTAATTTCCGTAATCTGCAGGCCACCAATCTTGTGAGGTCATCATGACATTTTTGATCTCTTTTTTGAGAGCATCGAGATCCAATTTTGTAAATTCTTTGGCGTAATTAAAATCAGCACCCAGCGGATTTGATGCTGGCGAGTTTTGACGAAGTGGTGAGAGATTAACTTTATTAGGCCACCAAAATTCATTGGGCTTGGCATCTTTTTTAGAAGAATCCAAATGATTGGGAAGCGTTGAGCATCCAGCAATTGCAAGAGATGTGATAAGGAATAGTTTGTTGAATTTCATATTTCTTTTTTAATTTATTAAAATTTTTCTAACTTTCTGACAAGGACATCAATTGAAGTAAAATATAAATTAACTATCTAGTTGATAGATTTTGTATATGATGCTTTTTGAGCTAAAATACCAAGAAAAGAAAATCTCACCTCTAACGAATTTACGCTCTTTTTTGAATCGAGGGAAATTGTCGCGTGATGCAGATCGGCAATTTTTTTGGCATTAGAATTGTGATGAAACTTTAAAATCCATTATCGACAGCTCCAAAACCCAACAAACTAGAGACCAAAGAAATAAAGCGGATAAATTAAGATTTATTCCACCTTGCTATCGATGCTATTGGTTGGATGTTGTCGCAAATTTCTGCTTTTAGGAAATATTTCTTTTGGTGGCGCAATCATTAGACCCCTTGCGAAACGATTTCATAAATTCTCCAAACCTTTAAATTACTCACAAATTTTTTCTTACCTGCCTCAAAGCCTTGTCTTTCCTGCCTAGAACGCATGTTTCAAATTCACAATGCCAGCAATGATGTTAAGCCTCATG
>CANEVP010000033.1 GCA_947442475.1 Rickettsiales bacterium | reverse complement strand
CATCTAGAAGGGATGTTTGGACACATCAAAGAGAGGGTAAAAATTCACCGAGGATTGGATAAAAATCGGAAGAAAAAAGCGGTGAAATTTCTGCTGAAAAACTGGGGGCGAAAAGTGGGTTTTTAGCCCCCCATTTTTTTAATTATGCCCACCACGTCGAATGGGGAATTATATACTTGAGTTGCCGAGAGAAGTAGTGGGTATTAATGTACTTTGTGACGAAGAGGTAAAAATTATTTTTTGATAATTTCTTTAGCTTGGGTTTCGAGCTTTAGATTCTCTGTTTGGACTTCAATTTTTTTATCTTTTAGAAAGCAAAGAGAGGCAGAGATAATAACCGTTAACATCAATACAAAAGCGCTAATAGAAAATTTAGGATGCTTATCTATAGCCTTAATTAAACCTCCGATAGCCCCTTTCTCGTGTAAATCCCGCGCTTTTTGTAATTCAATTTTGGTTTCATCTAACTTTCCCAACGCATATCCAATATCTTTTACAAGCAACCCATATCGATCATCCATCGCTTGGAATCTATCCATCACATCTCTTGTTGTTAAATCACCCTTGATACTCATGCGATTGCGGGTAATAAATCTGGGTATTGAGCTTTAAAACTTCTTCTAGTTTCGTCAATTTGATCTATGCGTTTTTGCATATAATCCATTATCGATTCTATAGGTTTTAGTACGATTCCAGAGACTTCAATTTCTCGAATTATTTCGCTTTTTTGCTCTGTGCGATAAGAGCAAATTATTGCAGGAGGATCTATTTGAAGTAATAAATTAGACATTTTCAGCCTCCTTTAAAAGATTGTTTAATACGTCTCTTAACTGTTTTGCGTGTTCTAAATCAATCACAATTCTATCAATTAAAGTAACATTATCCACTCCTTCGCTATATGCCATTGTAAGAACAACATTTTTGCTTTTTAGCAATCCAGCGTTAATCGTAGTGCAAAACTTAGGCACCATCTTGTCCTGAGTTGTTTGAACGTTAACCATTTCTGGTTTTACTTGGGGTATAGTTTCGTTTTTTTTCTCTTCCATATTTTTATACAAAACTGCGTTAGTTAATAATTTCTCAAACATCAATTCATTGCCGTTGCTGCTAATGTTCAGTGAAAATTATCGATCATATTTATCTTTCACCAGTTTTTTCTTTGTCTTTTTCCACTCAATCTTCTTATCGCTCGCCAACAAGGTATTATTAGTTGATTGAAGTGGTAAGAAGAAGGTTGAATGGGAAAATTAAATTGGCAACTTAAGTATATAGTTCCCGTCGAATGATGGGGTCCATCGCGCTACACACTCGCCACCAAAGAATTTCCTTCAACACCCACAACCTTCACCGTAAAAATCTCACCAGCCTTCAACTTCTTACCCTCACCCGCAATTTTCACATCTAAGAAATTTTCAGACTTTCCAACCCCATCTTTTTCAACAATCACACTGACATTTTTTCCAACCTGAGTTTTTAAAAACTTCTGCAACTCGCTAGCACCCGCCTCACGCAAGATTTTCGCCCGCCCTTTAATGATTGTGCCATTAATTTGCGGCATCTTCGCTGCTGGCGTTCCGTCGCGTTTTGAATAAGGAAAAATATGGGTAAAAATAATTCCGGCTTCTTCAATTAATTTTACCGAGTTCAAAAACATCTCATCAGTTTCAGTTGGAAAGCCAGCAATAATGTCGCAACCAAAAGTAATATCAGGTCTGATTTGGCGGGCTTTGGCACAGAATTCTAAAACTTGCGCACAATTATGGCGGCGCTTCATTCGCTTCAAAATCACATCGTCTCCAGACTGCACACTCAAATGCAAATAAGGCATGAAGCGCGGTTCATTTTTTAAAATTTCAAAAAATTCTTCATCAATTTCCGCAACATCAATCGAAGAAAGTCGCAAACGTGGAAGCTCAGGAACCAGCTTGAGCAAACGCTTAATCATGCCCGACAAAGTAATTTTCACCGCCAAATCTTCGCCGTAACCAGAAATATCAACGCCGGTAAATACAACTTCTTTGTGACCTGATGCGACCATTTTTTTCACTTGATCAACAATTTCACCAAAAGCCACTGAACGGCTATTGCCGCGTCCGAAAGGGATAATGCAAAAAGTACAACGGTGATTGCAGCCATTTTGAATTTCTAAAAAAGCACGAGTTTTATTTTCGAAATAAGAGACCAATTGCGGCGCAGTATCCCTCACCGACATGATATCGTTAACCTTGATTTTACTGGTGTCGTATGGGTTTAAAAAAGTTGCAGCGGATTTTTTATTTTCAAAAAAAATCTGATCTTTATGCGCAATATCGGCGTTAGAATTAGTGATTTTTTCTGCCAAAGGAGTGTTAGTAAAATTTTCTAAATAACTCTCAGCCTTTGATTTCTCTTGATTGCCAAGCACCAAATCAACCTCTTCCATTCGCGCATATTTTTCTGGATCAATCTGCGCTGCACATCCCGTAACCACAATTTTTGCCAGCGGATTATCTTTGCGAGCACGCCTAACCGCATGCCGCAGCTCACGCTCAGCCTCACTGGTCACAGCACAAGAATTAAAAACAATAAGATTTTTTTGATCAGATTTTTTTAGAGCTTCTTTAATGGCCTCACTTTCGTAAGCATTGAGGCGACAGCCAAAGGTGATGATTTTATTATCCGCGGCGTCTGCTGTCATTTGACAAAATTACGTAATTAATAATTTTTTTGACGCCACGAATTTTAGAAATTTTGGATAAAACATTTTGCAATTCTTCTTCATTTGAAGACACGCCAAGCAGGTAAACCACTCCATTTACCGTGGTTATTTTGTAATTAACTGACGCGATATCGCGGCCGAATAATAAGGCGGCTTCCGCGCGCAGTGATAATCCGTAATCAAAAAATGCTTTGGAAAAATCACGCGGATGCAGCAAACTGTCATCGCCCATTTGAATTTCATCAATCACTTCTTTTACTCCTTCACTCTTCCAAGCAAGATCAGCTGCAAGCTTTGCCTTTTGAGGGTCGCGAGCAATTCCAGTAAGTAAAATTCGTCCTTCATTTACAGTAATGTCGATTGAATTTCCCGGATTTTTTAAACCGTTTTTAATAAATTCTGCACCAAGTTTTGTAGAGATTGTAACGTCTTGGCGCGTGCTATCGAGAGTCTTCTCGCGCAATACCATTGTTGCTGTTGCAGCAGTTCCAATAACCACCGTTTCGACGCAAGATGTAGAAAAAGTTAGAAGAAAAATAGCAAAAACTGCTGAGATTTTTTTTGAAATCATCATAAGAAAAAACCCTGTGGGACTTTGAAAATAAAGGAAGGAAACTGGTTGGAAAACGCCGCAAAACATATTGTTTGCGATTGAACATTGCAAATTATTTTTGCTCTTCCTAAGTTGCGCGCCTTCGTTTTTTTTGCCAGCCGATTTGGCTAGTAAAACATCTAAGAAAAAATCTCCAAAATAAATTTTGTCAGCGGGCGTAGCTCAGTGGTAGAGTGCCACCTTGCCAAGGTGGATGTCGAGGGTTCGAATCCCTTCGCCCGCTCCAAAATTTTATTTGTTTCTCACCTGCGTTAGTTCTTTCTCCACATCTACTTCCGAATAAAACTCTTCTCCGATCTTAATTTCTTCTCTCCCGCGTTTAACTCGCCATTCGTTGGTGTCGCGTAAGCTAAAAATGCATCCGCAATATTCCTGTTTGTAAAATTCTTCACGCTTAGCGATTTCGTACATCCGCGCCGCGCCACCTTCTTTGCGCCAATTGTAAGTCCAATAAGTAATGCCTTCGTAATTTTTTGCCGCGCGCAAACCGCAATCATTAATTTGATCCATATCTTTCCAGCGTGAAATGCCAAGCGAGCTTGTAATGATTTTAAAGCCATTTTCCGCCGCGTAAAGCGCGGTGCGCTCGAAACGCATGTCGAAACATTTAGTACAGCGCTCGCCTCTTTCTGGCGCATGCTCAAAACCTTTGGCGCGGGCGAACCAATTTTGCACGTCGTAATCGGCGTCAATGCACGGAATTCCTAGCTGATTAGCATATCTGCGATTTTCGTTTTTACGAATTTCATATTCTTTTTTTGGATGAATATTTGGATTGTAGAAAAAAATCGTCAGCGCAATTCCTGACTTTTGCATGCGCTCCATCAAGTCTCCAGCACAAGGCGCACAACAGCTATGCATTAAAACGCGATTGTCGGTAGCGTCATCAGGAAGTTGTAATTCGTACATGTTGATTGTGAGAAAAATAGTTGTTGGATTACCCGCATTTCTAAAAATTAAATTTTTAATTAAAATGCCTGAACTTCCTGAAGTAGAAACTGTGCGTCGCGGCCTTGAAGGTTTGTTGAATAAAAAAATTACCCAAGTTTTTCGCTCGAATAAAAAAATGCGAATTGAATCTAGCCTTGATTTGCAAGGTCTTGTCAGTGCAAAAGTTTTAAATGTCGGCAGGCGCGCACGCTATTTAATCATCGATTTCGACAATAAAAAAAGTCTGATTTTGCATTTAGGAATGAGCGGTAAAGTCACACTCGACTACCATTTTAAGGAACTCAAGCATGATCACCTCGCCTGCAAATTTAATGATAATTCTTGGCTAATTTTCAACGATGCGCGCCGCTTTGGTTTTATTGATTTAGTTGAAACCAAAAACCTAAAAACTCACAAGATGCTTGCATCTCTTGGGCCCGAACCGCTTTCAGATCAGTTTGATTTTACCGATCTCAAGCCCAAATTAAGCGGCAAAAAAATGAACATCAAAACCGCCATGATGGATAATCAAATTGTTGTTGGCGTTGGAAATATTTACATTAGCGAATCACTGTTTGATTCAAAAATTTCACCACTGCGCGACGCCGCATCTCTAAAAGACAACGAAATAAAAAAACTAATCGCCTCAATTAAAAAAATCATTGCCCACGCCATTGAATTGGGAGGCTCATCAATTTCAGATTACGTTAACGCCAAAGGTGATTTGGGTTATTTTCAAAACAGTCACAAGGTTTACGCCCGCGAAAAGCAAAACTGTTTGCTTTGTAAAAATTTAATCAAAAAGATAAAACAAAACGGGCGCTCCAGCTTTTATTGTTCTCAATGCCAAAAATAATCTCGTTTACGAGATTGGGGTTCCCCGCAAAGCGGGGCGCGACTTATGTCGCGTTACTTAACAAAATCAACGTATGAAAAATTTTCTTACTCTTCTTTCGCTATCTTTTTTGCTTTTTTCTTGCGCGGTAAAAACTCCGTCAGTGATAAATCCAGTTGCCACCAATCAGCCTCCGATTAATGGTCACGATGACAATGCCATCATGGCTGAAAAAGTTTCAGAAGATTTTGTGCAAGGCAGCGAAGATATTCCGCTTTTGCTTGCGATGGAAAAAATGTTTGATGAAGGCTTAGGCTTTGATTCATCAGCTGGCAGCATCATGTCTTCAAGCTACGAAACAAAAATTAGCTTAGAAAAAGTGAGAAATTTTTATGCAAAAACTCTACCGCAAATGGGTTGGAAATTGGCGAAAAAAGATAAAAAAAAATCAGTATTTAAACGCGAAAATGACAAGTTAGAAATCGAATTTGGCGTTCAAAACAATAAAAATGTTGTGAAGTTTTTTATCTCTTCAGCGCTTTAAAAATCAGATCATTTTAGTATTTCCGTAATCAACATCACGGTGATATTTTCTCTTGGTAAAAGCCAAGATCAGACCAAAGCAAATCGACATCGAAATCATCGAAGATCCGCCATAACTAATGAATGGCAAAGTCATTCCTTTAGTCGGCAATAATTTCAAACTCACCCCAATATTCACCACCACCTGCATGGTAAATTGCATCATCAATCCACACAAAGCCAAATAAATAAACATATCCTCTTCATCCAACGCCCGCTTGACTATGCGCGTGATCAAATAAGCAAAAATAATCACAATTATTGAGCAAGAAATAATGCCATATTCTTCGCCAACTACAGCAAAAATAAAATCGGTGTGAGCGTCAGGAATAAATTTTTTCACCACACCATTTCCCGGTCCCGTACCAAAGAATGAGCCATTTACGAAGGCATCAATTGATCTTTCTGCCTGATAATTTTTTTCGCCAGAATCTAAAAATTTGTTAATGCGATCTTCAACGTGAGGAAAAACCGCGTAAGCTCCAATACCGCCCAGCAACCCCAAAACGCCAATCGCCGAAATGAAAGGCAGTGGCAAACCGTAAGCAAAAAGTTGCGCCACCCACAAAACACTAAAAGTTAAAGTCATGCCAAAGTCAGGCTGCAGTAAGAGTAAGCAAACAATCACAAAATAAAGTGCCGCAGAAATTCCATATTTCCATTCCCATTTTGCAAAATGCAGACGCTGTAAAATGAAGGCGTTTAGAATAATAAAAAATGTTTTAGCAAACTCAGAGGGCTGCAGCGTAAAGCCCGCAACTGCGATCCATCTTTTTGCACCTTTAGCTTCTGAGCCAAAAATTAAAACTGCGATCAAAAGAAAAATTGTCACGACCAACCCAAGCAAACAAAAAACTTTGATTTTTTCTTGATCTAAAAACGAAATCACAATCAGAAAAACCACCGCGATAAAAGCAAAAATCAGCTGTTTCTTAAGGAAGAAAAATTTGTCGACACCAATTTTTTTAGCAATCGCCGGACTAGAAGTGGCGGTCATCATCAAACCAAAAACGATGATCCCAAGCACCAAAAGAAAGTTAATTTTATCAACATCAATCCACCATTTTTTAATTAAATTTAAATAACGGCGATCGAAAATCGCGTTGGATTTGATGTCCCAGCTATCCATGATTTTATTGGCTTGAAAGAGGTTTTTAGAAGGAGATAATTTTACGATTAAAAACTTTTATTTAAAGTTTTCCATTCTTTAATTTCGTGCCTTCGCACTAAAAGCAACCAACAACTAAAAACATGCAAAAAAACTCATCCAACAAAATGTGGGGCGGCAGATTTGATGCTAAGCCTTCTGATTTGATGCAAGAAATCAATCAATCAATCACCTTCGATAAAAAGCTATACGCACAAGATATTAAAGGCTCCGCGGCTCATGCAAAAATGCTGGCAAAAATTGGTGTACTTACCTCATCCGAGGCAAAAAAAATTACTGAGGCCTTAAAAAAAATCGAAAAAGAAATCGAAAGCGGAGAGCTTATTTTTAAAATTGAACTCGAAGATATTCACATGAATATCGAATCGCGCTTAAAAGAAATTATTGGCGACGTGGCCGGAAAACTACACACCGCGCGCTCTCGCAACGACCAAGTTGCGCTAGATTTTCGTCTTTTCGTGCGTGATGAAATTGACGAAATTTCAAAATTAATTTTGGATCTGCAAAAAAATCTGGTGAAAAAAGCGGAAGAAAATTTGCACGTAATTCTTCCCGGCTTCACCCATTTGCAAGTGGCGCAACCCGTACTTTTTTCGCACCACTTGCTTGCCTATTTTGAAATGTTTAAACGCGATCTTTCTCGCCTTAATGACCTGCGCGTACGCATGAATGAGTGTCCTCTTGGCGCTTGTGCTTTGGCTGGAACTTCATTTCCAATTGACCGCAAAATGGTGGCTGCCGAATTAAAATTCGATCGCCCAACTGCCAACTCAATGGATTCAGTGTCGGATCGCGATTTCGCAATTGAGTTTTTGTTTTGCCTAACGCTTACCGCCACGCACCTGTCGCGCCTTGCCGAAGAAATTGTGATTTGGATGAGTAAAGGTTTTGAATTTATTAAACTTTCTGACGCTTTCACTTCTGGCAGCTCAATCATGCCACAAAAGAAAAATCCCGACGCTGCCGAACTAGTTCGCGGCAAATCTGGCCGCATTTTCGGCGCACTTATTTCGCTCCTAACCACCATCAAAGGCCTGACTCTGACTTATTCAAAAGACATGCAGGAAGACAAAGAGCCCGTCTTTGACGCCAGCAGTAATTCTCGCCTTTGTTTGCGAGCAATGTCTGGAATGATTGCCGACATGAAAGTAAACGAAACCAACATGCTAAAAATGGCTGGAAGCGGCTATTCAACTGCAACCGACTTGGCTGACTGGTTGGTAAAAAATCTAAAAATGCCTTTCCGTGATGCGCATCACGTTACGGGAACAATCGTGAAAATGGCTGAAAATAAAGGGTTAGATTTGCACGAGTTGAAGCTTTCTGAAATGCAAAAAGTTGAGAAAAAAATTACTGACAAGATTTTTGAAGTGCTTTCAGTAGAAAATTCTGTTGCCAGCCGAACCTCAATTGGCGGCACTTCGCAAGTGCGAGTGAAGGAAGAAATCGCCAAAGCAAAAAAGTTTTTAAAAAGCTAAAATGAAAAAAAATTTCTGTTTAATTTTGCTCGCCTTAATTGCCCTTGTCTCTTGCGGCAGAAAAGCTGGAACTGAGTATTTGCCCGATGCCAAGCGCCCGAAATTTGATAAAGTGATTGATGAGATCTAGTCGAAGCAGGCGATAATCCACTCCACCTGCTCTGCCGTAAAATCTTTTGAAACTGCGCTATTTACCACGAAATCAGCGCTCGCTTTTCTCTCAGCATTACTGATTTGCTTCGATCTAATTTGCTCAAACTTTTTTTCTAAATTTTTCTTTTCCGCCTCGGTGGCATTTTTGGCGCGCGCTAAAAATCTTCTTTTTTGCACTGAAGGTGACGCAATTATCGCGACGATTTTATCGCAGTTGTAGGCTTTAGTTTCTAAGAGAAGCGGAATGTTTAAAACGGCGAGCTTTTTTATTTCTTTTTGCGCCTGAGCTAAAAATTCTTCATATTTTTTTCTGACTTTGGGATGTAAAATTTCTTCTAAAATTTTTAGCTTTTCTGGATTGGCAAAAACAATTTTTCCTAAAATTTTGCGGTCGATTTTTCCCTCAACAAAACTTTCTAAGAAGAAATTTCTAATTTGAATAATCACCGATTTATCTAGCTCTAGCAGCTTGTGCACTTCCTTATCGGCATCGAAAATTGCAGCGCCTTTTTGCGCAAAAATTTCAGCAACAAAATTTTTTCCTGACGCAATTCCGCCAGTTAGGCCGATGATTTTCATTTTGAAATTATTGTAATTCTTCCGGAATTTTTACCGCGCAAAATTCTAGATTTTTTCTTAAATCTACTTTTAGTTTTTCTAAATTATCAACTGAGTCTGCCTCGCATCTAGCAACCAAAACCGATTGAGTGTTAGAAGCGCGAAGAAGCCACCAACCTTTACCAGTATTGGTTCTAATACCATCAATATCGTTGAAAGAAACGCCAGATTTTTTGAGATTTTCTTTCAACTCTTCAACAATTTGGAATTTTCTTTCTTCTAAGCATTCAATGCGAATCTCAGGAGTGGCGCAAGTTTGCGGTAATTCTTTGCGCATGTGAGCTAGTGAAAAACTCGATTGCTCAACAATGTTAATAATGCGAATTGCGGCGTAAATTCCGTCATCAAAACCATAGTATTTATCGGCAAAAAAGATGTGGCCGCTCATTTCTCCGGCAAGCACTGCTTTGGTTTCTTTCATTTTCGCTTTGATTAGCGAGTGACCGGTTTTACCCATCAAAGGCACGCCGCCAGCTTTGGCGATTTCGTCAAACAAAACATTGCTGGCTTTGACATCCGCAATGATTGTTGCACCTGGTTTTGCTTTCAAAATTTCGCGAGCGTAGAAAACCATTAATTGGTCACCCCAAATAATGGCGCCTTCATTATCAACCACGCCGATGCGGTCGCCATCGCCATCAAAAGCAATACCTAAATCACAGCCTTCGTCCAAAACGACTTTGATTAAATCTTCGAGATTCTTTGGAACTGTAGGATCGGGATGATGGTTTGGAAAATTCGCGTCAATATCAGCAAAAAGCAAAATGTGATCAGCGTCGATTCTTTTGCTAAGGTCGGTCATGATTTCGCCAGCAGCCCCATTTCCGGCGTCCCACGCGATTTTCATTTTTTTCCTTGGCTTCATCGCATCAATATCGTCAAGCAAATGGCTGTTGCTTTGACCCAGAGCGCAGTCAGACAACATTCTGTCAACATAATCAGCTTTTACATCCACGTCTTCAATACTACCTTCTCCGTCAACAAAATCATCAGCTTCCACTAATTTTCCTAAACCAAAAATATCATCGCCAAAAAATGGACGGTCAGACAAGATCATTTTAAAACCATTGTGATCTTTTGGATTGTGCGAGCCCGTAACCATAATTCCGGCGTCGCAATCCAAGTGATAGACTGAAAAATAAAGCATTGGCGTTGGCCCTAAACCGACATCTAAAACTTCTAAACCTGATTCGACCAAGGCTTTGATTAATTGTGCTTTTAAAAGCGGCGAACTAGCGCGTCCATCGCAAGCAACTGAGATTTTTTTCTTGCCATTTTTATGCAAAAAACTGGCGAAAGATTTGCCAACAAAAAATGCGTCAGCATCAAAAAGTGTTTGATTGTAAATGCCGCGAATGTCGTAAGCGCGCAGGATTGAAGGGCTAAATTTATGTTTGGTCATTTTTTAAGAAACTTGGTTTAAGAGATTTTTCCCACTGTCGGACTCGACGCAGAAGCAAATTTTTTTACTTCCATTCTTCCTGCCAAATAAGCAGCGCGCCCCGCCTCAATTGCTAGCTTCATGGCATGCGCCATGAGAATTGGATTTCTTGCTTTAGCAATTGCCGTATTCATTAAAACGCCATCGCAACCAAGCTCCATGGCGATTGCCGCATCTGACGCGGTGCCAACTCCAGCATCAACTAAAACCGGAACTTTTGATTGCTCAACAATGAATTCGATATTGAGGCGATTTTGAATTCCAAGGCCTGAGCCAATTGGAGCTGCCAGTGGCATAATGGCGCAGCAGCCGATCGCCTCTAATTCTTGAGCAACGATTGGATCATCAGAAGTATAAACCATCACGTCAAAACCGTCTTTAATCAGCAATTCTGCAGCTTTGATGGTTTCAGTAACTTTTGGGTAAAGGGTTTTTTCGTCAGCTAAAACTTCTAATTTCACTAAATTCCATCCACCCGCTGCGCGCGCCAAACGCAAGGTGCGCACGGCATCGTCACAAGTGAAGCATCCAGCGGTGTTAGGCAGATAAGTGTATTTTTTAGGATCGAGAAAGTCTTGCAACATCGGCTCACCTTTCTTTTCGATGTTAACGCGACGCACCGCCACCGTAACAATTTCGGCACCAGACACCTCAATTGCCGCGGCGGTTTCTTGAAAATCTTTGTATTTGCCGGTGCCAACTAAAAGGCGGGAAGAAAATTGACGTCCAGCAACAGTGAAAAAATCTGAGTTCATGAAAGGTTAAAACTTGTCAGAAAATATTGTGATGAGAATCAAAACAATTGGCGCAGTAAACATCATGCCGTCAAGACGATCAAGAACGCCGCCATGTCCTGGGATGATATTACCAGAATCTTTGACACCAAAAATTCTTTTAACTTTTGATTCAAATAAATCGCCAGCTTGTTCGATCAAAGAAAGAAGTGCGCTGAAGAAAACAAAAAAACCAACCCCACCTTTAAACATGAATGAGCTAAGCAATCCGATTAAGATGCTTGCAACTAAGCCGCCCGCAAGGCCTGACCAAGTTTTATTTGGACTAACTGAGGGCAATAATTTTGGTCCACCCAAAATTCTGCCGGCAAAAAATGCAAAAATGTCAGTCGACCAGATTACAGCAAACATCCAGAACAAAACATTGGCGTCGTAAAGACGGATTTTAACTGCGGAAAAAACCGGAATTAAAATGTAGAGAAATCCGATGAGGCGCCATTTCTTTTGATCCTCAGCAGTTTTGGTAATGTCAACCCATTCCATCGTCATCAAAATTGCCACTGCAATCATGGCAAACATAAAAACGCTTTTTGAGTAAAAGATGGCGTAAAGAGCTAGAGGAATCAACACCATGGCACTGATGATGCGCTGCTTGGTATTATCTTTTGGGTCAAGATAGTGAACTTGCGCTACCAATTTTCCAAACAAGTTTGATGCAAAAAACACCATTTTTTCGCAGGCGTTTTTAACGCTGTTTAGCCTATCTTTTACCATATCGCCTCTCTCTTTTGTTGAAGTCAGAAATGGCCTGCAGCAATTCTTTTTTGGTAAAATCAGGCCAATAAGTTTTGGTAAAATGAAACTCAGCGTAAGCTAATTGCCACAGCAAAAAGTTGCTTAATCTCAAATCACCGGCAGTTCTAATTAGTAGATCTGGATCAGGTATTTCGGGGTTGTAGAGACTTTGAGAAAATAATTTTTCGTCGATTTGATCGACCTTAATTTTGCCCTGACTAACTTCAAGCGCTAACTTTTTTGCCGCGTCAACAATCTCTTGTCTGGAACCGTAACTAAATGCCACATTGAGAGTTAATGCTTGGTTATTTTTGGTTTCACTTTCAATTGCCGCGATTTTGGCTTTGGTTTTTTCAGGCAATTTTTCCAAATTTCCTGAAATTATAATACGAATATCTTTTTCAATTAGTGGCTTAGTTTCTTTTTCTAAATATTCGTCGAGTAGATTCATAAGATAGTTCACCTCTTCTTCTGGACGATCCCAATTTTCTGAAGAGAAGGCATAAATGGTTAAATTTTTAACCTCTAATTCAATACAATATTCGGCAATTTTTCTGACATTTTCTGAGCCGATTTTATGACCAACCTTGAGCGGCAAATTTTTTGATTTTGCCCATCTGGCATTGCCATCCATGATGATAGCAATGTGCTGCGGGATCTTTAGATTTATATCTTGGTTAATGTTTTTTTTACGCCAAAAAAACATTAAATTTTCATCAACTCTTTTTCTTTTGCAGCAATTACATCGTCGATTTTTTTAACAAATTCGTCGGTAATTTTTTGCACAATATCGTTGAAAGAGTGAATCTGATCTTTGGAAGCGCCAATTTCTTTTTCTCTTCTTTTAAAATCATCCAAAACGTCGCGACGCACGTTGCGCGCTGCAACTTTTTTATCTTCACCATATTTTTTAGCCAATTTCACCATATCTCTGCGGCGCTCTTCGCTAAGCTTTGGAATCATGATGCGAATTGTCATGCCATCAACCATTGGGTTGAAACCAAGATTGGCGTTGATTATTGCCTTTTCAACAGCGCGAAGATTTTCGCGATCCCAAACTTGTATTGACAATGTAGTTGCTTCAGGAACTGAGATGCTGGCAACTTGTGAGATTGGCGAGAAGTTGCCGTAAACTTCAACTTTGATTGGATCAAGCAGGCTTGGCGTTGCTCTGCCAGTGGAGATTGAATCCATGTCGCGCTTTAGCGAATTCATGGTGTCTTCCATTTTTTTACGAGTTTTGTCAGCTAGTTCGTTAATCATAAAATAAAGATTTCTAGTTAATAATTGTGAATTTGCCTTTGCCTTGAACCACTTCTTGCAGCGCGTTTTCCTCTTTGATTGAGAAAACTACAATTGGCAGCTTATTGTCTTTCGCCAGTGTAATCGCGGTCTGATCCATGACTTTCAAATCTTGCTTCAAGACGTCGATATATTTTACATTTTCGTAACGCACCGCGTTTTTATCTAGTTTTGGATCTGCCGAATAAACACCATCAACTTGCGTGCCTTTTAAAATTCCATCGCAGCCCATTTCAACAGCGCGAAGCACTGCGGCGGTATCGGTGGTAAAAAATGGATTGCCGGTGCCTGCACTAAAAATAACCACGCGACCTCTTTCTAAGTGACGCGAGGCGCGACGTTTAATGTAGGGTTCGCAAACGCTGTTCATGGTAATTGCCGACAACATACGAGTGGCAATTCCTGATTTTTCTAGCGCGCTTTGCAAGGCCAAGCCATTGATGCAAGTAGCAAGCATTCCCATGTAATCCGCAGTTACTCTTTCGATGCCGGCTGCTGCTTGTGAAACACCGCGAAAAATATTTCCACCACCAATTACGATGCAAATTTCACAGCCCATTTTGTAGGCCGCGTTTACTTGATTACAGATTTTTTTAATCGCATCCACATCATGGCCAAAAGGCTTGTCACCCATCATTGCTTCACCAGAAACTTTGAACAGAATTCTCTTAAATTTTAGGTCAGATTTATCAGGCATGGATTTTAATTTTTTAAAAAGGTCAAAAAAAATGCCCCTTTCGAGGCATTTTTTACTTCGTCATTGACGCCACTTCGGCGGCAAAATCACTTTCTTTCTTCTCAATTCCGTCACCAAGAATGAAAAGTTTGAAACCAGTAATTTTGGTTTCACCATTTTCTTTAGCAAAATTGGCAACTAGATCTTTGATTTTCAATTTATCATCCATCACGAAAATTTGCTCCATAAGAACAACTTCTTCGTAGTATTTTCTGATGCGGCCTTCGATCATTTTGTCGATGATGCTTTCAGGTTTGCCAGAAGCGCGAGCTTGTTCTTTCAAAACTTCAGTTTCACGAGCAAGTTTTGAAGGTTCAACTGCATCAATTGTTAGAGATTCAGGCTTTGCCGCAGCAACGTGCATGGCAACCTGTTTACCGATTTCTTCTAATTTTTCTTTGGCAGCTTTTGATTCGAAAGCAACTAGAACCCCAATTTTACCAAGGTTAGCAGCGATTGCGTTATGAACATAGCTAACAACTAAACCGTTAGAAACTGACAAATTACCAATTCTTCTAACATTAATATTTTCACCAATAACGCCGATTTGATTTTTCACTTCTTCTTCAACTGAGTGAGAAGTACCAGCAAATGTTGCAGCTTTAAGCTTTTCGACATCGTCAGCAAAGCCAAGTGCCATTTTGGCAACAGCCATGGTGAATTCTTGGAATTTTGGAGTGCGAGCTACGAAGTCAGTTTCAGAATTTACTTCAACGATTGAGGCTTTGTTAGTTTCAATCGCGATAGCAATGGCGCCTTCAGAAGTTACGCGTCCGCTTTTTTTACCAGCGGCAGAAAGGCCTTTTTTTCTAAGCCAGTCGATTGATTTTTCAAAATCATCACCGTTTTCAGCTAAAGCTTTGTTGCAGTCTGAAATACCGCATCCGGTGGTTTCGCGAAGTTTTTTAATGAGAGCTAGATCTGCCATATTTTAAAGAATTTGATGTTGGAATTTGATTTGGAATTTAGTGCAGTTTGAACTTAACTGCCGAGCTGTGAAAGCTCGGCAGAGAGTTAAACTATTTTTTAGCAGCTGGCTTTTTAGCGGCTGGCTTTTTTGCAGCCAGTTTAGCAACAGCTGGTTTTTCTTCAGCAACTTCTTCAGATTTTTTTACGATTTCTTTTTTCTTAAAATCTTTAACTGGTTCTTTTGCTTTGAAAGCAGGTCTTTTGTCGCCTTGTTTTTCAGCTGATTTTTTTTCAACAGCGGCATTTTTCATTTCTGAAATATTGTCGTTGCTAAGTTTACTAACATCAACGCCTGCAATTGACATATTTTCTTTGATGCCCGCGATTGCTGCGTCGGAGATCAATCGGCAGTAAAGTTTGATTGATTTTGCAGAGTCATCGTTTCCTGGAATTGGAAACATGATGCCATCTGGATTGCAGTTAGAATCAAGAATTGCCATAATTGGAACGCCCAATTTTTTAGCTTCAGCAATTGCTAGAGATTCTTTGTAAGTATCGATGATGAAAACTAGGTCAGGAGATCCGCCCATGTTTTTGATACCGCCCAGAGCTTGCTCGAGTTTGTTTCTTTGTCTTTCGAGAACCAATTTTTCTTTTTTGTTGTAGTCAACATCGTCGCTCGCAAGACGTTCTTCGATTTTTTTCAAAGTTTTGATCGATTGAGAAACGGTTTTCCAGTTAGTAAGCATGCCGCCCAACCATCTGAAATTTACGTAATATTGACCACATCTTTTTGCTGCTTCAGCAATTGGTTCAACAGCTTGTTTCTTAGTTGCAACGAACAAAATACGGCCGTTATTTTTGGCAATATCTTTAACTGTTTTAAGTGAGTTATGTAGAAGATTGGCGGTTTTAGTTAGATCAATGATGCTAACACCGTTGCGATTGGCGTGGATATATTTGGTCATTTTCGGGTTACGACGCATAGTCTTGTGGCCGAAGTGAACACCAGCTTCAAGAAGCTGTTTAATAGTAAATTGAGGAAGTTCGATTTTTGACATAAATTTTGATTTATTTGGTTATTTACCAAATAGCAGCAAAACAAGCCTCAAGCCTTTTATTCAAAAGGATTAAAGCCCGCACCAAAGCGCCGCTATTTGTGGAATTGATTTTTCTTATAAAGGAAAAGCTGTCAGAAGAACTCTGCAACGCCGCGCTTTTTAGGAAGGCTTAACAAAAATGCAACTTGGAATTTTAGCGAAAAATATCGGTGACATCCTTGCCTTAGATTATTTAAAAACTTAAAAAATTCTCAACCAAAGTAATCTACCTTTTTCGTTAAAAATCTTGAATTTTCCGCCCCAGAGTGGAAAATTCAGCAATACAGCCTTAACCCACATCCCAAGCTCTTTAACAGGCAATTAAATTCCCTCAAATTTACCATCAAAATGACATTTAAGCAGCGCTTCAAATTAAAAGCCT
>CANEVP010000032.1 GCA_947442475.1 Rickettsiales bacterium | reverse complement strand
TCTTTTTTAGCCTCAAATTTTGACATGTTTTTAGCGCTTTTTTAGTAAAATTACGACCAATATCAGGATATATTGCGAGTAATTTTACTAAAAAATAAGCAAAAATAGGGCGAAATTTGAGGTTAAAAAAGACTTAGGACAGGCTCTAAGAACAACAATGCAAAAATTCGGCTTTGCAATTGAAAGCTCGCGCATTAGCAATAAACAAAATTACGGCCCTGCGACACAAGATAACTTAGATAGATTTTACAATTTTCTAGTTATTGTCGGACGCAATATCGAGCAAACTCCTAGCCCAAGTTTAGCCAATAGTTTTAGCGAAAGAAGGGCGGAGGCTTTGAAAAACGAACAACGTGGCAGAGGCGGTAGTCTAAAAATCGACTAAAAGAAAAAATGGCTCCTCAAACTTGAGGCACCTCACCAAAATAAGGAAGGATGGCCGAGTGGCTTAAGGCGCACGCTTGGAAAGCGTGTTATGGGTAATACTATACGAGGGTTCGAATCCCTCTCCTTCCGCCATCCGCTTAACACTTGCGCTACAGCGCGATTTATCCGTAGGATTTAACAAATTATTATGTTTGTGAGATATTTATTCAAAGTTGCGTTGATTTTACTAACCCTCGCAAGCCCAGCCATTGCGCAAAATGCTGCAATCGAGCAGCAAAAATCTCTCACCAAATATCTGCTTTTTAGAAAAAATATTGTCGAAAATAAAAATGCCGCTTGGTCGCTTTTGCGCGAAATTAGAGATTTGGGACGTGTTGAGAAATGGTCGAGTACGAAGCAAAAACAAGAATTGGCCGAAGCTGAGGAAACTTTAAGATCATTATCAAAACTAACAAAAAGCTTCAGCCTTTACGACAAAGAAGATCTGACTAGAGACATTGCAGCGCTTGAAGCAACCAATAAAAAAATCACCGCGGCGCGCAAAGATATCAAAGATCGCGCCGATCTTCACAAAACCATCAAAGACCAGATTTTGCTTTGCAAAAAAAACTCCAGAACCGCTTACAACAAAACCAAACAGCTGTTAGAAATTCGCAAAAGCATCGAGTCATTTTACTCCCAATATCCGCAAGCTGGCGTCAGCGTTATCACCAGCCATTTGCAAACTGCGCAATTATTGGCCGATATTGGCACGATGGATTTTGCCGTAATTAATCTTGAAAAAGTTGAAACCGCCGGATTTTCAAAAATTGGCGAAGATATTTACAACCCGCAAACCCTGCTGCAAAACCTCAAAGATATTGATGAAAGACTGCTAGAAATTACCAAAAAAAGCTTGAAAGACATCAAGAATGACAGCATGACACTCACAGCGGTTATCGCTTTGCATTAAGTAGCGGTTTTAAAACATCTTCGAAATCTTTTTTAGTAATTGCGCGGCCCTCAACAATAATCTCACCAATCAACTTTCCATCACGATCAATCGCGTAGCTTATAGGCAAAAACACTACATCGGGGAAGTCATTTTTAGTCAAATCACTCGCGAGTAAATTCAGATATTTTTTGTCACCAGCAACTTCCAAAACTTTAGCACGATCCTTTTTGCCATCAGTGCTAACTCCAACAATTTCAAAACCTTGCGCCTGATATTCTTGGTAAATCTCATCTAAAATCGGCAATTCTTTGCGGCAATCAATGCACCAGGTTGCCCAAAAATTTACCAATACAACTTGTCCGCGCTTTTCTTTTAAATCAAAATTTTTGCCCGCAAGGGTTTTGCCACTTAAATTAGGAAAGATCTTAGAATCGTAAGCTTGGGCATTAGAAATATTTTGATTCAGCAGAAAAATTGTCGCCAAAAAAAGTAAGATATTTTTCATACTCCTTGGGAATTTGAATTAGGATCCCGCGTTGGCTGCAGCGACTGAGGCTTACGAAAAACAGTGCCCGAGACATTGGTATTTAATTCATCATTCTCTTCGATTCTTACCTGCGGATTTGTGCTGGGAAATGCGGCCTCCAATTCTAGCCCACCATGCATCTCGTCTTGCTGGGGCAGAACTTGCTGCGATCTGCTGGTAATTAGTTGATGCGCCCGAGTGCAAATTTCCCTACCCAACATGTAAGCATGATCGCGCGCTGGACTAAACGCACCCTCTTGATATCCCTGCCAAGTGGCGCCAGCAATAAAGAAAAGCTGGGTAGCGATCCCACCAAGTATTGCAGCTTTTGCTATTACATTCATATCTGGAATCCCCACGAAATCCGCCAAGCTATTAACTGCAACATTTACTGACTCACTTTGCAAAGCGCGTAAAATTATTACTCCATCAGCCGCTGAAACTACGCCCAAGAAAACGCCATGCGCCGCCTCTTGCAAGGCCTCTAATTTTTCACCATCAATATATTTTTTAACCATTTTTCGACCCGCAATTGACGCCTGAAACATAGATTTTTCCAGCCCATAAATTGCCAAGCCCTGCGCTGTTAAAAGTTTTGCAGTATCAATTGGATGACCGTTTTTAAATTCTGCCGTAGAAATTGTCGCCGCTGCAAGCGCAGTTGCAGGTGCGGCAGGAAGGTTTTCTACAATATGTATAGCCCACTCCTGAGACTGGTTAATTAACTCGGCTGCTAAGGGGCATTCGCCAATCAAGAGCCTGACTTGGTCAAAAATTTCTTGAGCTTGGTTCTGTATTGGCGCTAAGTTTTGTGGCAAATCTCTCATTTTAAAAATCTCCTAAAAATTCTTGAACCAAAGTTAAAGCCGAAATTATTGCGGTATCCGCACGTAAAATTCTTGGCCCCAGTGAAATTGCAAAAAGATTTTTTAACTCTCGCATTTTAGCAAACTCTTCTTTGGAAAATCCGCCCTCAGGCCCAATTAAAATAACAATTTCTTTTTCTGATTTGCCGATTTTTTGCAAAACTTCACTGGCTTTTGAAGCCTCTCCTGACTCGTCGCAGAGAATTAAAATTTTCTCAGAAGTTTTTACATCACTTAAAAACTTCTCCATTTTTTTTACTTCTAGCACTTGCGGAAAATCATTTCTCTCGCATTGCTCGCAAGCCTCTTTGACATTAGCTTTGAAGCGCTCGACATTAATTTTATCAACAATTGTGTGCTGGGTTAAAATGGGCTGAAATCTTGCCACTCCTAGCTCAGTAGCTTTTGCTGCCACAAAGTCAATTCGCACATTTTTTACCGGCGCAAAGGCCAAAGTGATATTTGGAACTTTGGTTAATTCATAAATTTTCTGGGTTATATCCAGTACCAAAAATCTTTTTTCCACTTGCGTAATCGCAGCCACAAACTCGCCATCTAAGCCATTAAACAGCAAAATCTCGTCACCAACTTTATGGCGCATTACCCGAGTTAAATATTCAAAATCTCCGTCCGAAATTTTTATTTTAGCACCTAATTCCAATTTTTTTTCTTCGATAAAAAGCCTAATTTTTTTCATAAGTTGATTTAAATTCTGTAAGTCCACAAACTGCTAAAAAATCCTCAATTTTCTCAATTCATGAATTTCCTAATTTTCTCCCTGATTTTAGTTGTAGCCTTAGCATTTGCGCTAAACCGCAATATTAAAAATCTACGTCTGCAAACCCAAATTCAAAGCGGCAAAAAGGCGCGCTTTGCTTCACTGCCAATTCATTACATTTATTGCTTCATCTTGTGGTCGATCATTTTTGTTACCACAATCATTTTCACTTCATTTTCTGACTTCACCAAAGATCTGCTGATCTTCGCTTTTTTGATTGGCAATTTTTTTCTCATTCGTTTTTTTCACAGCAAAAATTTCAATTCTAAAAAACACGTCGAAAAAGCCGGAACCCTTTTGCTTTCTATCACCGCCGGCATTGGAATTTTAATTACCATCATCATCACCGCTGCAATTTTATTTGAGGCTCTGCGCTTTTTTGAATTTGTAAATCCGCTCGATTTTTTATTTGGCACCACGTGGAACCCACAAACCGCAACCACCAGTGAGCAATCAGTTGGTCAAAGCGCTTTCGGAATTGTGCCAGTTTTTCTTGGAACTTTGTTAATCACACTAATTGCCATGGCTGTTGCGGTGCCCGTTGGCATCATGGCCGCGGTCTATTTGTGTCTTTACGCTAAATCAAAAACCCGCGATTATTTAAAACCGATTTTAGAAATTTTGGCAGGCGTGCCAACCGTTGTTTATGGTTATTTCGCGGTAATTACCATCGCGCCATTTTTCAAAAGCACTTTCGCATTAATTGGTCTCAACATTGCCTCCGAAAGCGCATTGGCTGCGGGTTTTGTCATGGGCGTGATGATTATTCCTTTCGTTTTATCTCTCACCGATGACGCCCTAAACACCGTGCCGCAAGCCTTAAAAGACGGCGCTTTAGCCCTTGGCAGCACTAAATCTGAAATGATTAAAAAAGTGGTTTTACCTTCCGCAATGCCCTCAATTATTGGCGCCGTAATTTTGGCGGTGTCGCGCGCCATTGGCGAAACCATGATCGTTGTAATGGCCGCAGGACTCGTCGCCAAACTCACTTTCAACCCGCTAGATTCAGTGACCACCGCAACCGCTCAAATCGTCACGCTACTTGTCGGAGATCAAGAATTTAACAGCCCCAAAACCCTAGCCGCCTTCGCCTTGGCGCTAACGCTTTTCATCTTCACCTTCATCTTCAACATCGTGGCACTGGTGGTGATTAAGAATTACAAAAAGAAATACGGGTAAAATGGAAAACCAGATTTTTGAAAATAAATCATTAAAAAAACTAAGCTTTGATTCCAATGGCAATTGGAAGCCTTCGGAAAGTGATCGAGAAAATATCGCAAAACCCTGCGTAGCATTTGCCAATGCAAAGGATGGCGGAACTTTATTCATTGGAATTGAGGATGGAGAAAAATTGCCACCAGCCACTCAAATAATTTTTGACCAAGATTTACCAAACAAGATCAGAAAAAGAATTTCCGATCTTACACAAAATGTCGCCGTTGTGGCAAGAATCCAGAGCTACCCAAACGATGGACAAGCTATCGAGATAAAAATATTACCAAGCAAGCAAACAATAGCCTCAACAAATGATGGCAGGTACTATCTTCGAATTTCCGACAACTCGGTAGCTCTTTTGCCAGAAGATCTTTCTCAGCTTCTTACCGACAAACCCTCTTTTATTTGGGAGACTCAAAAAAAAACCAATATACCCAGAGAAAGAATTGACGATGGCAAGCTAAGAAATTTTATTTCAGAAATCCGATCCGCATCTGAAACAAAGGTTAACAATCACATAAAGCAAAAATCTGACGAAGAGATTCTGGAGCATTACTTTTTCACTGACGGAGATTGTTTAACAAATCTTGGAGTGCTTTGGATCGGCTCGCGCAAAGATCGCGGCAACATCTCTTACTGCCCGACAGTCGTTTTTTTAAAATATGACGAAAGGGGAGAGAGAGTTAAAAAAATACCTCTGGATGACTACTATCTAAACCCCAGAGAGCTGGTGGAAGAAGTTTTAAAATTTCCTGAATGGCAAGAAGGCATTGAGATATCCAATGGAATATATCGTAAATTTATTCCAAATTACCCAGAAGAAGTTTTGCGAGAATTACTAGTTAATGCCTTAGTTCATCGTCCTTACACCCAGAGAGGAGACGTCACCATCAAGCTGTCTCCAGATTACTTAGAAATTACAAATCCCGGCAGGTTTCCCCTTGGAGTTAATGCCGCTAATTTTCTACACAAAAGCGTTTGCAGAAATGAGAAGCTGGCTGCAACTTTTCGTGCTCTAGGGCTAATGGAGAAAGAAGGAAGCGGAATAGATAAAATTTACGAGTCACTTTTAAGTAAAGGAAAAACTCTACCCACCGTCTTTGAAGGAGATGATTTTGTCAGCATCCGGATAGAACAACGTATTTTAAATAAAGAGACTATTGGCTTAGTAGAAAGAGCAAAAGCCAAAGAGCCTGACTTAACTCAAAGAGAGTTAATCTCTCTCGGATTGATAGCTGAAAATAACTCACTTTCAGCACTAGAGTTTGTTAAGAAACTTAACCTAGACGCCTCTCCCTCAAACAACCCCACGACCCAGTGGCTGGGTAATCTGCAAAATTTAGGAATCATTTGTTCGAGAGGCAAAACCAAGGCAGTAGAATATTTTGTGAACCCAGAATTTTTAAAGAATAACAATTTTAAAGGCCAAACTAGTCTCAAAGGCATTGAAGATCATAGGTTGGAAGAATTAATTTACCGCGACATCAGTATTTACCACCCCTCATCCGTTAGCGAAATACACCAAAGAATTGGTAAAGAAATTGTACTCAGAAAACTGAGAAGAATGCTTAATAAAATGGTCGAAAGAAAATCAATTTACAAAAGAGGGGATAAGAAATGGACTCGATATTCTATTGACCAATCAAAAATTTAAATAGGCATTTTTGTCATTAAAGTTGGTTAATAAATCTTCACAAATCCTTTCGCATCAAGACTCTGTATTGACAAGAAACCAGTTAAATAAATTAAATTTTTTTTAATTTCTTAGAAAATCACGCGAGAAAAAAATTCAAAAAAATGAAAAAATCAAAAATCAAAAATCTCAAAAAACGTCACGCCTCCGAAACAAAGTTTAAACTTTTTGGAATGTTGGCAATTGGCTTCTCGCTGGCATTTTTAGTAATGCTTTTTGGGATGATTCTGACCAAAAGTAGCGGCGCTTTTTGGCGCACTGAAATTTCACTGACGCTTGATTTGAGTGCCGAAAATAATTTGGAAACTCTCGATTACCGCCAAGCGATTAAAGATGGTTTGAAGGCGCGTTTTCCTGAGGCCGAGTCGCTTTCAGAAAAAAAATCACTTTACCAAATTTTAAGCAAAGTGGCGAATTTAGATTTGAAAAAGCAGCTCGAAAAAAATCCTGATTTGCTCGGCAAAGTCTCGCCTTTCTGGCTTAGCGCCTCGTCAAAATCTGACATGTTTTTTAAGCACAAAAACAATTCTTCGCTCAATGAAAAGCAAATTGCTTGGTTGGAAGATTTATCGAGCCACAGCCAAATGCGCAAAATCTTAAACCTAAAATTCTTTGAATTTGCCGACTCGCGCGAGCCAGAAATTGCAGGCATCGGGGCAGGGTTAACCGGCTCAATTTTGGTAATGTTAATTTTCTTAAGTTTCGCTTTTCCAATCGGCGTAATGTGCGCTTTTTATTTGGAAGAATTCGCCGCCAAAAATCGCCTCACCGACATTGTTGAAATCAGCATTAACAACCTTGCTGCAATTCCTTCAATCATCTACGGCTTGCTCGGGCTCACGGTATATTTACAATTTATGAACCTGCCGCGCTCCTCAAGTTTAGTGGGCGGGATGACGCTTTTCATGCTGGTGCTGCCCGTAATTATTATTGCCACGCGCAACACCATTCGCTCAATTCCAAGTTCAATTCGTGACGGCGCGGCAGCGCTTGGCGCATCTAAAATGCAAATCACTTTGCACCACCTTTTGCCGCTTTCTATTCCAGGGATAATGACGGGCACAATTCTAGCAATTTCACGCGCTCTTGGCGAAACTGCACCACTCTTGATGATCGGCATGGTGGCCTTTATTGCCGACATCCCGCAGGGTTTTTCCGACCCAACAACTGTGCTGCCGGTGCAAATTTATTTGTGGTCTGATTCTCCTGAAATGGGTTTTGCCGAAAAAACTGCCGCGGCAATTTTGGTGCTTTTAGGGTTTTTAATTTTGTTCAATTTGGTTGCGGTGATTTTGCGCAAAAAATTTGAAAGAAAATGGTAAACCCTCGATTTTACTGGGCAAAAGCCAATTTTGAGCACTGTGCTCAAAATTCAAATTTCACCAAAAAATGACAAAACTCGTTGGAATTTTAAACGTCACGCCCGACTCATTTTCTGACGGCGGAAAGTTTGATTCGCTAGAAACCGCGCTAACTCACCTAAAAAAATTAATCGCCGAAGGCGCCGACGTAATTGACATTGGCGCCGAATCCACACGCCCACAAGCAACGCCAATTGGCCCACAAGAAGAGTGGCGCCGTCTGACAAAAATTCTTCCCGCCGTAATTGCCGAAGTAAAAAAATCGCCAAAAAAAATCAAAACCAGCATTGATTCTTACCACTTTGAAACCTTGTTAAAAGCTTGGGAATCGGGCGTTGACGTGGTTAACGACGTGACGGGTTTAAGTGACGAAAGAATTGTCAATTTTATTGCCGAAAAAAACATTGAAACGATTTTAATGCACAACGCCGCAATCCCTGCAGTTGAAGGTGCAGTGGTTAATCGCAACATTAATTTAATTCGCGAAATGCTGGCTTGGGGCGAGAAAAAAATTGCCGAACTGGGGAGAAAAAACGTCAAAAAATCTCAGCTGATTTTTGACGTGGGAATTGGCTTTGGCAAAGATGCTTTGCAATCAATTAGAGTTCTAAAAAACATCAACGAATTCAAAAAATTAGACCTACCACTTTACGTCGGCCACTCCAAGAAAAGCTTTCTCGACGCGATAAAAATCGAAGGCGACCGCGCTGAAAAAACTTTGGTGGTATCAAAATATTTGCTACAAAAAAACGTCGATTTTTTGCGAGTTCACGACGTGGCAGCTCACGTCAATCTAATCAACGTCCCAGAAACTTCCTGATCAAAACTGGGCTTAAAATCAACGTCGCAACAGTTGAGCTAACAATGCCGCCAATCACCGTAATTGCGATTGGTTGTTGCACTTCAGCGCCAATGCCGTGGCCGAAAGCCATTGGCAAAAAGCCGAGACTTGCTACCACCGCCGTCATTAAAATTGGGCGAAATCTTGAAAGGCACGCCGCCTTGATATCAGGAACTTCTTTGAGGCTGTTAATTAAAATTATTGAGTTGAGTAAACTAATTCCAATCAGCGCAATGAAGCCAATGTAAACCGAAATGGTGATTGGAATTTGGCACAAAAACAAAAGCACAATGCCGCCGCTAAGCGCGAATGGCACCGATGAAAACACCACCAAAACTTCTTTGGCACTGCCAAACATTTTGTAGAGAATAAAAAAAATCAGAAAAACGATTAGCGGAACGATCGTGAGAATTTGTTTTTTAGCGCTTTGCAAATTTTCAAACCTGCCACCCCAAACAAGGCTGTAGCCTTCGGGCAAAATTTTATTTTGAGCAATCTCTCTTTCAGCTTTTTTAATAAAATTTTCGTAGTCGGTGTTTTTTAAATAGATTGAAAGACCCGAATATCTTTTGCCAAAAATGCGCGGAATTGAGCTGACATCCTCACTTTCAAAAACTTGCGCAACTTGAGACAAAGCAAAGTTTCCGCCGTCTAAAAGGCCCACCGGAATGTCTCTGGTCGATGATTTGATATTCTTGCGAATCGAGCTCGATGTAAGTGATAAAATCTAAAATGCCTTTTTTGAATTCGTTGTTAGCGCTATTCAAGCGTGCCACGGTTTTATCAATTTCTGTCACCGGAAAATTCTTGGCAATTTTTAGCGAGGTTTCAAATTCATTAACGTCGTTTGCAACTTCTTTTGTCAGCTGATTTTTCTGAAATTCAAACTCAAATTCTTGAGCTTTTATTTTTGATTCTGCGCCCGAAATTTTTTCCCAATTACGATTAAAAAGTGGCACCGAAAGTGACAGACCAACTCCATTAGAATCTCTGCCGCCCGAGCCTTGCGTGGCATTTTCTTTATTTGCCGAAATGCTCACATCTGGCATTTTTTCAAGCTTAGCAAAAGACAGCTCAGAGCGATATCTTTGCAGCAAAAATTTCTGCTCTTTTAGCCCCAAGTTATTTTCAATTGCTGTTTCAACAAAGAATTTTTTTCCTTGGTAATTTTTTTCCTCAAGCCATTTAAGAGTAATGCTTGGTTCACTTTCGAGACTCAAATAAACATTAGCCTTATTCCAAGTTTGAAAAAGCTGATTGCGAAATCTCATCAAATCGCGCTCAATTAATTTAATTTTATCTTTAGTGATGCGGCCTTGTGAGATCTGGGTTGGAGAGCTAAGCACAATGTGCGACAAATATTTATCCACCAAAGAAAGTCGCGCCAAACCCTTTTGCGCTAACTCAATTTTTTTCTGCAAAGCCTTATATTGGTAAAGCAAAGCGAAGGTTTCCGCTTTGGCAAAAAGCGCTAAATTATTGCGCTGATTTTCGAAAATCTGAAATTGCGCATCCTCGACATTGTATTTACTTTGTAACTTTCCGTAAAAAGGAATTGACTGACTAACGCTGTAGTTTTTTTGATTAGAATTTTTTCCCAAACTGACCGTTGGATTGTCCCAATATTTTTGCTGATTGGCGAATCTTTTTTGCGCGATTGCTGAAAGCTCGGCGGCTTTTACCGAACTATTTTGTTCAGCAATTTGCAGCAGCTCTTCAATTTTGTAATCCTTCGCCAAAGCTTGATTCGTAAGGCCTGCGAGTAAAAGTAATATTGCTAATAATTTAATCATTCCCATCGATTCTTTTTAACGAAATTTAGCCTCTTGTAATCGCGAAAGCGAATCCTAAATGACCCTCATAATTCAAGCTTAATTTTATGCGAGACCTTGATTCATTCGATTCTGGTCGCGTTTCTTTAACTACTAAAATCAAAACTAAATTTATGAGTAACAAAGTAATCGGGATCGATCTGGGCACCACTAACTCTTGCGTCGCCATCATGGAAGGCGGCGTTGCTAAGGTAATCGAAAATTCTGAGGGCGTACGCACCACGCCATCAATCATTGGCTTCTTGGCCAATGGCGAAAAAACTGTTGGGGCTGCTGCAAAAAGACAAGCTGTAACCAATCCACAAAATACCATTTTTGGCATTAAAAGATTAATCGGTCGCAGAAATGACGACCCAACTACTGCAAAAGACAAAGAGTTAGTGCCTTTCAAAATTGTGCCATCGGCAAATGGCGACGCATGGGTTGAAGTTAAAGGTGAAAAATATTCTCCAAGCCAAATTTCTGCCTTCACTTTGATGAAGATGAAAGAAACTGCTGAAAGCTATTTGGGTGAAAAAGTTGACAAAGCTGTAATTACTGTGCCGGCTTATTTCAATGACTCGCAACGCCAAGCAACTAAAGACGCCGGCAAGATTGCAGGCCTTGACGTTCTTCGCATTATCAACGAACCAACTGCCGCAGCTTTGGCATATGGCTTCGACAAAAAAGGCAACCAAACAATTGCGGTTTACGATTTGGGCGGCGGCACTTTTGACGTTTCAATTCTTGAAATTGGCGATGGCGTTTTTGAAGTTAAATCAACCAACGGCGACACCTTTTTGGGCGGCGAAGATTTCGACATGAGAATTTTAAAATTCTTAACTGACGAATTTAAAAGGGAGCAAGGCGTTGACGTAAGCAAAGATCCAATGGCGCTACAACGTTTGAAAGAAGCTGCAGAAAAAGCAAAAATCGAACTTTCTTCGCTTTCTGAAACCGAAATCAATTTGCCTTACATCACTGCTGACGCAACGGGCCCTAAGCACTTAAATGTTAAACTTTCTCGCGCCAAACTTGAGCAGCTAGTTGACGATTTGATACAGCGCACCATCAAACCTTGCGAGAATGCTTTGCAAGATGCTGGTTTAAAAGCTTCTGACATTCACGAAGTGATATTAGTTGGCGGCATGAGCCGTATGCCGAAAGTTATCGAAGCTGTGAAAAAACTTTTTGGTAGAGAGCCAAATAAATCAGTAAATCCTGATGAAGTTGTGGCGATTGGCGCGGCAATTCAAGGCGCGGTTTTACAGGGCGACGTCAAAGACATCGTGCTTTTGGACGTTACTCCTTTGTCACTTGGCATTGAAACTGCGGGTGGCGTTTTCACTCGTTTGATTGATCGCAACACGACAATTCCAACTAACAAAAGCCAAGTATTTTCAACTGCGGCGGACAGCCAAACTGCGGTTACGATTAAAGTTTTCCAAGGCGAGCGCGACATTGCAGTTCACAATAAATTGCTCGGCGAGTTCAACTTAGAAGGCATTGCGCCAGCGCCTCGTGGACTTCCGCAAATCGAAGTTATTTTTGATATCGATTCAAACGGCGTGGTAAAAGTTTCAGCAAAAGACAAGGCAACCAACAAAGAACAGCAAATTAGAATTCAATCTTCTGGCGGCTTGTCTGAAGACGAAATCAAAAAAATGGTAAAAGACGCCGAAGACAATGCCGAAGCCGACAAAGCCAAAAAAGAATTCGTTGAAGCCAAGAACCACGCTGATTCTGCAGTTTACGAAGCTGAAAAATCTTTGAAAGAACATGGCGATAAAGTTGACGCAGAAACTAAATTGGCAATTGAAGCCGAAGTGCAAAAAGTGAAAGATTTGTCAGCCAAAACTGATGCATCCGCTGCCGAATTAAAAGCTGCAACTGATGCTTTGATGCAAGCTTCAATGAAGTTGGGTGAAGCGATTTACAAAGCTTCGCAAGCAACTCAGGGAGCTGCTGGTGGCGCTGAAAATGCTTCAACAGAAAATCACGCGCATGACGCTGGTTCTTCAGAAAAAGTAATGGATGCGGAATATGAAGAAGTGAAAGACGAGAAGAAGGAATAAACTAAAAAAACCGAAGTCGCTGACTGGACCCCGCAGCAAGTGCGGGGTGACAACTCAGAGTAAAGAGTAAAAACCTTCCTCCGTGTCACCCCTTCTTCACGACGGGTTCCAGTCAGCGCAGAACTTACTTCAAATATTACTCCCGCACCAGCGCCTTTAACTTCTGCAGATTTTTTTCAATCCGCTTAATCGATTCATCAATTTCTTTGTGGATTCTCGGGTCAATTGCCACCACTTTTATTTTAGCAAAATTCACCAGCTTAGCTTTGGGATCGATGGTGACGCCGGTTTCAATTTCAACATCCGGATCGATGAAATCGTCAAACTCAATGTGTTTTTTATCCAACATTTAGGTAAATTTCTTTTTATATTCCAAAGCAAAATGCCTGATGATAACGCCGCAAATTGCAGTGAGGGGAACTGCCACTAAAACTCCGATAAAGCCAAATAGCGCACCGAAAATAAACAAACCAAAAATCAACCAAACTGGATGAAGACCAATTTTGGCACCGATTAATTTTGGAGTTAAAAAGTTTGATTCAACAACTTGTCCAAAGATAAAAACCAGCGAAACGGCACCGATGTGACTCGCATCAAAACCCCATTGAAATAGCGCCACAGCAATTGCTGCAGTCACGCCGGAGAGCATTCCTACATAAGGAATAAAAGAGAAGAGTCCGGTTAAAAAGCCGATTAAAAAACCGAAATTAAGTCCAGTGAAACTTAGCAAACTTGAGTAAATAATTCCTAAAATTACACAAACATTAAACTGGCCACGAACGTATCCCGACAAGGTTTTGTCGATATCAACAGCAATTTTTCTAACCGAAGAAGAAACCGAGCGAGGCAAATAATTGCCAATTTTATCAACTAAAATATCCCAATCTTTTAGCAGGTAAAAAACCAAAATCGGCGTGATGAAAATCAGTGACAAAATATTGATTAGAAACCCTGAAGAGCTCAGAGCATTGTTGAAAATATTTTGCGACAAATCGACAAATTTTGTCGTCATTTGTTCGTTAGCAATTAGATGTGAAAAATTGTTATCAAGTTGAAATCCCGCCTTATTGAGGGTGCTGGCAATCTTTGGATAAAAATCATTAACCATGGTTTGGAAATACCCAGGAAGCGCCTCGATTAAAGACAAAAATTGTTCGTAAATTATCGGCAGTAACAGCAAACAAAGACCAACTAAAGTAATCAAAAACAATCCCAGAATCAGCGAGGTTGCAGCGGCACGCGACAACTTGCATTTGCTGCAAAGACGATTGACCAAAGGATCAAGAAAATAAGCAATAATTAGTGAAAAAATGAAGGGAGTTAAAACCGATTTCACTAAATAAATCAGCCAAAAAAGCGCTGATAAAACTACAATCATCGAGATCACTTTATCTTTGGTTTTCATGCTAGTTTGCGGTAAAGATTGTGTAGAGATTTTCCGATTTTTTATTGAGCAAAATGCCAATTCCTAGAAACGCCTCAGAAATATCGACATCGCTGTTTAGGTAATTCAATGAGATAAGCGCAAAATCGCGCGAGATCGATTCGATATTTAGCTGATTGACCAAATTACTAGTTTCGATTTTGTTTTTTGTCGCCAGCCACCCATTCAAGCTGGTGATGGGAATTTGAATATGAACAATGTTGGAGGTAAAAATTTTATTTTCGCTAATTTGCGGCGAGTTCAAATAATCAATCACCTTATCTGCAACTTTGTCAATCAAGGACTCGTAGCTCAGACGATCAACATTAATGAAGCTCAATTTAAATTGTTTACGCTGCATTTTGCGGATGTAGTAAACATTGATATTCACCTTATTTTCGATATCGTCATAGGTGAAAAACAAGGTGTAAGCCGCTGCATTTCCATATCTGGTAATCATGGTTTCCAATTCGGCATAACCCGCAATTGCAACATTGTCGCGACCCAAAAGTGATAAATTATTTAGGTCGGCATCAGGAATTACAAATTTCTTGGCGAGATTTTTTTTGCCCAAACTTTTTACCACCGCTTTTCTCCAATCATTGTTTTCTTCCCAAACAATTGGCTGTTTCTTCACCATTTTCACTGGAATTAGCAAATAAGATTCTTCGATTTTTGCAGGAACTTCGGCAAGTTGCGTTGATTTTTTTTGAGACAAAATGTGATCGACAAAATCCTTAGCAAATAAGATGTTAAAAGTTGCCGAATAAGAGCTGCCCGCAACTTTCTCGCCGTCGGTTTGCTCTGAGCGCACCATATCAGAAATCTCGTCATTACTGACGTTATCTGCAACATTGATATTCATGTCGAGGCGAGTCAGCAAAATCAAAAAGGCATCGCGTCTGGCGGTTGCAACCGCTAAATTTCTGGCGTCAGTTGGTGATTTACCCGAAACACTAACTGCAACATTTGCCACCGAATAAATGCTGCTATCAGCCGCAAAAGAAAAATTGGAAAAAGCGCAAAAAACGCTGAATAAAAGTAAAAAAATTCTCGACATTTGGAATTGAACAAAAAGAATTAAACATCTCGTGGAGCCATATTTATCAAGCTTTGCGCCCCCTTCTTAAATCGCAAGAAAAATGTCCCTAAATTACAAACAAGCTGGTGTCGACATCGACGCCGGAAACGAATTAATTAATCGAATTAAACCATTCGCAAAAGCAACTAAACGCCTTGGTGCAGACTCTGATTTGGGTGGCTTCGGCGCGCTTTTTGATTTGAAAAAATGCAATTTCCGTGATCCAGTTTTGGTTTCTTCAACTGATGGCGTTGGCACAAAATTAAAAGTCGCAATCGAAGTTGGAAAACACGACACGATTGGAATTGATTTAGTTGCAATGTCGGTAAACGACCTTGTGGTTCAAGGCGCCGAGCCACTTTTCTTTTTGGATTATTTTGCTTGTTCTAAGCTTGAAGTTGAAGTTGCAACTCAAGTTATTAAAGGCATTGCCGATGGTTGCAAGCAAGCGGGCTGCGCTTTAATCGGTGGCGAAACCGCTGAAATGCCCGGCATGTATCAAGCCGGAGATTATGATTTAGCGGGATTTGCCGTTGGCGCCGTTGAGCGCGATCAAATTTTGCCAAGAGAAACTAAAGTGGGCGATGTTCTAATCGGACTTAAATCAAGCGGTGTTCACTCCAATGGTTACTCGCTGGCGCGCTACATTTTGTCGCAAAATTCTGTGAAATTTTCTGACAAATTTTCTGACCAAAAAACTGTTGGCGAAGCGCTGCTTACTCCAACAAAAATCTACGTAAAATCTTGTTTGGAAGCACTTAAAACCGGCAAAGTAAAAGCCTTATCGCACATTACCGGCGGCGGGTTAACCGAAAATCTGCCCCGCGTTTTGTCAAAAAATGTTACGCCAAAAATTGATTACAAATCTTGGACTCGCCCAGAAATTTTCGATTACTTACAAAAACTTGGAAACGTCACCGACGAAGAAATGCACCGCACTTTTAATTGCGGCATTGGTATGGTTTTGGTGGTTGAAAAATCTGATGCCAATGAAGTGAAAAATATTTTAGCAAAAGCTGGTGAAGAAGTTTTTGTGATTGGTGAATTGGTTTAAAATTAAATTATCAAATCTGTGATCAATCGCAAAAATTCCATCCACCTGCAAGACTTTCCCGAGCTATCTTTTTTGCCTGACGAGAAAGAGCTCGTCGCCGATATGGATCTGGTGAGAAACCTATGCTCCGTAGCTCTATCAATTCGCGACAATAAAAATCTCCGCGTTCGTTTGCCTCTAAATAAACTAATTGTAATTGGCAAAAAAGCCGCGCGTATTTTGCCTTTTTTAGAAATTATCGCTGAAGAAGTTAACGTAAAATCAATCGAGATTAAGGAAGAAATTTCTGAATTAGCTGAGTTGAAATTGCAGATAAATTTCAAAAAAATCGGCGCCAAATTTGGGGCAAAAATTAAAGAAATTACGAATGCTGCAAAATCTGGTGACTGGAAAAAAATCTCCGAAAAAGAAATTGAAATTGCCGGAGTAGTTTTGGAAGGAGACGATTTCGAATTGAAACTTGCGACAAAAAATAATGACGAAAAAAAATTCGCTATTCTGCCGCTTCCAACCAATGATTACCTAGTTCAACTTGATATAGAAGTTACCAAAGATTTAGAAGATGAAGGCATTGCTCGCGACATCGTGCGCGCTGTGCAACAAAATCGCAAAGATGCTGATTTGAAAATTTCTGATCACATTTCTTTAAAAATTTTCTCAACAAATCCAAGAATTTTGGAAGCAGCACAAATCTTTGAAAATTATATCAAAGAGCAAGTTTTGGCTGACTCAATCATCCGCACCGCATCAATTGATGAAACAAAAGAATCGACAAATTTTTCTTGCGAGAACAAGCTGGATTATGGCGATCTAACGGTTGGAATTTTTCTTTTCTAAAAAAACCCGAGGATGCGCTAAATGAGACAATCTGCCGATATAAATCCTGAGAATATTGACCTAGAGTTAGGAGGCAAAAACCCAGAAGCAGATCAAGGCCGTATACAGCTTGCTGTTGTTGAGGGCGACATAGACAGATTTTCTACAAATTTCTTAGATTCCCTAAAAGTTCGCAGATTTTTCCACACCCTAAAGCAAAATCGAGCCTCATCTATTGCGATCCCAACAACATTTGGCGCAGGGTACGTTTCGTTTTACATCGGCTCTTGGGCACAGATTCCAGAAGCTTATATAACAACTGCTGCGGGATTTGGCTTGGGTACGGTCGGTGCAGCCAGAATTATCGCTAAAAATGCTGAATCGATCTCCACCCCTGTGATTTTTTCTGCCAATTCAAGTGTATGATTGAGAGTGTGTCCATCGTAAGGATTTTCCGGAAGTGCTTCACTCAACAATCGTTTTGAGATCTTTGATCGCTCTTCGCGCTCGCTTCATCTGCTTA
>CANEVP010000031.1 GCA_947442475.1 Rickettsiales bacterium | reverse complement strand
GATTTCAGACTCGGATAAGCAGTCTTTTCTAACTCGTAACTTCTTACCATCACCAATTAATTTTTTACGAAATTCTGGCAAAATATTCTTGCAGAAATCATCTACCAAACAAAAGATTGGCGTTAATTTGTGAGTCGGTGGGGAACTCGATGTTTTTTGGCATTACGGTGGTGTCGACGATAATTTTCTTCAAATCTTTAACTTTTACCGCTTCTGACTTCGCAGCCACGGCAACTGTTAGAGAGAGAATTTTTTCTAGCCTCGCTAAACCAAGTCTATTCCTGAAGCGGGTGAGTGATGAGGGATTAATCGGGAAATTCCATTGCAAAAAATCGTAACCGCAGAAGTGCTGCAAGTAAATTTTACTGAATTTATTTGCCGGAAAATGAATGATGACCCCCCGATTTCTGGCAAAAGAATGGCAAGAGAAACTGTTGTAGAAGCAAGTAGGAAGTGGGTTGGTGAGGTATTTCAGGATGGACTAATTAGTTTGGGTTTAATTCAACATTTCTTAATTCGTTCGAGAGGACAGTTTTTTGAGAGATATGGTCACTTAAAAAAAGGGTCTGATGTTTTTTTACATCAGACCCTTTTTTATTCTTTAAAATCTTTGGAAGATTTTATCTGCGATCGTCTCTGGCGCCGCGATCATTTCTGCCGCGAGGTTTGAAATTTTTGTCTCTGCCTTTTCTGGCTGGTTTTCTTGAAAGAATTTTTCTTTCAACACCAGTTACAAGAAGTGCGAAGGCAACGAGAGCAAGATTAGCAGCAAAGATTTTTAGAGCTAAGCTTTGTTCGCCATCTTGGATCAAATTATAAACTACGTAAAGAACAGCCAAATGATAAATCAAACCAAAAACTTGGCCTAAACGGAAAGTTACGGTGTTTGATTTAAGAAATTTATCCTGCCATTTGTGGCGGTAATCTTGTTCTTTTTTGGTTAAATCGTGAAGCGCTGGCGAAGAGTGGTCGTGATCTCTGTCGTAAGAATTGCTGTGTCTATTTTCTCTCATTTTGTTTTTGTTTAAAAGTTGCTAACTCGCGATCTGATGTCACTTCGTATTTATCTTGCTCAAGTGCGAAACGGTCTTGGGCAAATGGAAAACCTTTGGCTCTGGCAAGAGCAAGAGTTGGAACTGAGGCAAAACCGGCAATGAATCTGCGGACATATTTCAAAGCGAGCCTGGTTGATTTTACGAGTGACAAGGTAGTTAGTGAATTATTATTAAAAGGGATTTGGGTCTTTTGGATTAGTTGGTGATGGTCGGGTTTTGTAGGTGTCGCGGTTTTAAAAGCAAAAAGTTTTTTACGGTTTTTCTTTTACTGATTCGGTTTGTTTCTGACGAAATTTTTGCAATTTTTTGGCTAATTTTTCGTCGCTTAAAGCAAGAATTGCAATTGCCAAAAGCGCCGCGTTTTTAGCGCCGGCTTCACCAATTGCTAAACAGCCAACCGGAATTCCGGCGGGCATTTGTGCAATTGAAAGAAGAGAATCTAAGCCTTTAAGGGCGCGACTTTCAACTGGAACACCCAAAACCGGAAGATCGGTAATTGCCGCGGCCATTCCGGGTAAATGTGCAGCGCCACCGGCGCCAGCAATGATTACTTTGGTGCCATTGGCTTTGGCTGATTCGCAAAAATCATAAAGTCTTTTTGGGGTGCGGTGCGCCGAAACTATTTTGGTTTCAAAAGGCACGCCAAATTCTTCAAGAATTTTGCAAGTATGTTCCATGGTCGCAAAATCTGATTTACTGCCCATGATGATTGAGATTAAGTTTTTCATTTTATATATCGCATCTTGTATAAGATTCTTCTGGAGGAGAACATTCGGAAGGTACCCAAGCTCCGTCAACACATTTAACTCTGGTGCGGGCTTTTAAATCAGTATGTTCCGTGCCGCAAAAAAGGCAATTTTTACAACTCCAGCGCTTGAAAAATTCAAGCCCAACACATGTTCCATTGTCTTTGCTATTAAATAATGAGTCTGAGCAATAATCCATGAGATCTTTGACTTCTAGTTCGTATGTTTTGTTGCCGCAGTTTTCTTGACCAGAGCTATATCCTTTAACGATAGTACTATTTTTAGAAACCATAGAACGATCGCTGGCTGCGTCGCCACTTCCAACGTCTCTTGTGGTATTTGCTACCAAAGAGCTACTATTGTTACAACCAGCACAGGCTGTGCAGTCATTATTAAGGTTGCCATATGTACCATCGGATAGACAAGATACTGATGGACTAGTGATTCCGCGGCTTGAATTAGATCTACCACAATTGCGGTCGGATGTGCTGCTGTCGCTATCAGGAGCCTTTCCAAAATTAGTACTTATACATACTAAATTTATTGTGCTGCCTACTGTATTATAAGAAGGAGCGCCGCTGGAATATTTGCTACCATTACCATAAGTGGAGTTGGCGGCAGGAGGCCTGCAATATACTTGGCAAGCAGATCCGGAAGTTCTGTTGAAATAAACTTTATCAATATACGTATTGCCGTCCGCGTAAGAACAAGTGTAGCTCGATATTGCAGTGGCTGTGGAATCACTTCCTGGTGGGTAGTAACTGCCGGATTCTTGACAAGAGGTTGAAGTTGCAGTAGCGCCAATATCAACTCCTAAGCTATCCTCTCTGCTGCTAGTATAATATTTAGCGTAGCTGGTAGGAATTACTCCTCCATTAGTAACGCATTGTGGCACTACACTTCCCCACTCGCCATTGTCACCACATTGTCTGGCGACTACAAACTTATTGTTAGTTCTGCCTGAGTAGTAATCGGCAGCAGTTTGACTGTTGCTGCTAAAGTCAGGAGCATCAACATTAGCAATGCCATTAACATCGCCACTACTGTAATAATACCATTTACCAAAAACTCCGGACGGCCATTTTAGCGTTACTACACCATTAGATGTGTTGTGTTGAGTAACGCCTACGCCAATTCTAGCGTCATCGCTATATCCAGGGCAGCTATTGGTGCAAGAAGAGTTAGCTGCTGCCCAAGTATTTGTTATTAAGCCATCATAGCTTACAGCTCGGCAATATTTGACAGGATTGCTGATGCTTCTTGGCGGGTTGGCACTTGGAGCTGCAGCTGTAGTATCTTGAGAAACGTCCACAGGAATTGTGCTTGAGAAGTTGGCGGTGCCACTAGCAAGAGTTGTGCCAAGCGAGCTATTATAGGATGCGATATTGGCAGCTGAGAGCCCGTTAGAAACGAGAGTTAGAGGAATTCCATATTTGTTTTTTGGTGCTGGGTAAGGATATTTTACGTAAGCTGGGCTATAGCCGGTCAAGCATGAGGTAAAAGTTGCAGCTTGTTCTACTTGATCTTGAGGGATATCGGTTTGCGCCCAAGAGGCGTTGCCGTTATTTGAGCCAGAGGCGTGAGCATTATCAATAACGCTACAGCGCGTTGTGCAAGTATTCACAACTGGTTCCCATTTTCCTAAGTAGTTGCATCTGCGGGTTGGGGCGTCCCCTAAATTAAAGAAACCAATATCGTTTCTGCAGGTGCCGGTGGAAATTATGCCAGTGGTGGTATTTCTGGAAGCGTTAGTTTCAACAAAGGAGGCGCCACCAGCATCATACCACTTAGCCCAATCAGCAGTAGTTAAATTCCATCCCGCTGTTGCGTGACTTCCATCAGCTGGAGAAGGTGTTGGAGGAGTGATGGCGGGGCATTTTATTCTTTCACAAATAGTGCTGGCAGTTGGTGCTTGCCAAGAGCCAACTTGATTACAAATTCTAGTTGGAACAGTGCCGCCGTTATATCCGGTGATTTGATCTTCGTAGGTGCGAAGATATCCAGAGCTTACTTTTGTAGAGTTCTTTTTCTTAAAGCCCGGAATACAGGCCAAAGCAGATGCATATTCTGGAAAGTCATTGGTTTTTGTGACTGATGGCCATGTGGCAAATCCGTCGGCGGTTCCTTTGATATCGCCGCTTTCATTTGAAGCATATCCGGCTTGGTAGATTGCGCCTATTTCTTCAGTGACGGCTCCGGTTGTTGTTCGTTCATCGCAAGAGTAGCGGATGCATCGGTTATTTACGGTTGGAGACCATGAGGCATTGCCATTGGTGTTAACGCAGGTACGATTTGGTGACGCAGCTATGCCGGTTGTTGGTGAAATGTTATTTTTCCAAAATCCTTTACAAGATCCTTCAACATTGACTGTGCCAAGGATCGCTATCGGAAATTCAGCATGGCCATTTGAAGTAGCATCATTGCGCAGACTATGTGAAATATGTACTACGTCATTATAAATAGAGGCATTAGTGCCATAGGTTGTGGGAGGAAGATCTGTTGCTGAGATTAATTTAATCGAAGAGTAAATATAATCTGGATCTGACAATAATAGTGGTGTTGGGTTGTAAGAAATAGCAGGGCAGGTTTGCGGAAGTGGCATGTCAACGCAAAGACCGGCTTCACGTTGAGTTTGTAGTCTAACTACTAGACCAGCGCTCAATTGGCCAGCAGCTTCGTCATAAACCTGACAATTACATGTTGGTGCCTTACCGCCGTTAGGGCAGGTAGCAGCGCCTTCGTAAGTAATGCATTTTCCTTTATATCTGTCAGATGAAGGCTCATAAGCAATTACATATTTTAAGCGAGAATCGTAGCTGGTTGTGGTATTGCTTCCAACAAAACAGATTTCATTGAACCAGCCGTAGGCAGTTGGATTTGGCGTTGCGCCACTTGGATTGGTATCGGTAATGGTGCCGCCGATAGTTGATAAAATACCTTTTTTAGCATTGCACAAAGGTAGTAAGTGATTGTTACAATAGTCCCTAACCAACATGAAGGAGTCGATGCTTTGACCAGCAACTCTAGCGGCTTGCATATTGATTTCGTTAGTCATGCATTCGACGTTCAATTGGCTGCACTCTTCGCGTTTAGCGCAAAGAACGTTCATTTCTGGAGAAATGGTCGAAGGATTGTTCGGATCAACAACTCCCGAGTTGCAGGTTGGAGTTGTAGAAATAGCATTATCAAGTTTTAACTCAGCACTGCAAAGACCGTCATCACAATTATTGCCAGTGCCAATGCGATAACGCACAACAATTCTGGAGCTATCAAAGGTGCTCGTTGGATCGAGATAGATGATGGATTTTTTTGGATCAGCTGGAGCATCTATGCCAGATAAAGCAATGCCACGTGAGTTTATGGTATTGTCGATTTCTGGTAGTTTTCTATTAACGCATCCAACTCTTTCTGGATCTTGCTCTACGCCATTGAGACCGACTATTTTGCGATAAAGGCAAAAGGTAGGTTTTTGACTAGTTTCATTAAATTCTTTTCTAACGATGACATCGATCGAATAAGGGATTAGGTTAACTGTTGTTGTGATTACTGTTGAGGAGGTGCCAAGTTCATAGCCAGTAGTTGAAAGTCCTAAATTTAGCTCAGTTGATGTATTGCCAAAATTAACTTGAATAGCTGGATAGTTGAAATCAGTGCTTCCAAAAGATTCGCTAAACGGCCTAGGAGAGATTGTTCCAGACCCCGCTTTTGTTAGAGCATTAGTGATGTAAACTGGAGGTGTGAAAAGTTTTGGAGAATTGTTTAATGTTGCCAAGTTGTAGAATCTCGGAGGAGAAAGGCGCAAAGGAACTTGGATACATTCTTGCTTTTGGAAAAATTGTCCATTTTTGTCAAAATAGCCGCTATAGCCGCCGCTAAGTTTAGTGTCGTTATTATCATATTGGTTGTCTTGAATATATGGGATAATGCCAGAGCTACCAAATTTTATAGTGCGCCATCTTTCTGCCGAAGCTTCATCTTGGTAACTGCTAAGTCCAGAGCAATTGCCAGAGGAGTTGGCTGTGCCTACGACGCATGTTCCATCTTCTAATTTTTCATCGCCTTTCAAGAATAAACGTGCGACGCTGCCATTTTTATAAGCTGTTTGGCCCTTTACATCAAGAAAGCTGCAGATTCGATTGCCATATTTTCTAGTTCTAACTCTTAAGTAAGTGTCTATAGTTGAGGTGCATCCTCTGTTTGGATCGCGAGTGAGAAGGTCGTTGTCCATATCGCATTCGTTAGGATAACTATCTTTGATGCTTAAATTGAAACAGCGATCATATCCGCAGTTTTGTTGAGAACATCCGCCAGCAAATCCCATACAGCTTATAGCGCACTGTCTTTCGCCGCAAGTTTCTGATTTGCCATCATCTGGACGTAAAGCATTTCTAAAGCGCAGACAGACTTTTATTTTATGCGTAGCATCACCTTCTGCAAAAGTGGTTTGAACGTAACCGCTATAATAAGCAGTTTGGTCGGAAACTTTTCCGTATAATTGTCCCGAAAATTCGCTGCCATCGCCATAGCAAAGATAAATATATCCAGTGCCGCGAAATCCTAAATTGTAAACGTTGCACATGCCGGGAGATCTAGATTCGTCGGGACGTAGCGAGCTGTGAAACCATCCTAGAGGAATGCTGAATCTGCCTAGCATTCCAAGGTTGATGCTAGCATTCACGTTTAGTCCCCATTTGCCATCATCTTCATTAAATACTCCATAGTAACCATCACTGCGCTCTTCCATCTGACTTTTAGAATAACACACTCCTACAGCGCTTGAGTCGGTATTCATGTTCTCGATTATCCGGATGCTGCTGGCAATCTTAGTTGCCTTATTCATTGGTTTGGGCCGATAAAACGCAGAATTTACTGTATCGACAGTGCTACCTATTGTTGTTCCATCCTCTGGTAAGAGACATTCTGCCGTTGCGTTGCTGCCGGAGTTGTTAGCTGGATCGTTACAATCGATGGTTTTGAAGCACATGTTAGATGTACATACCGATCCATCGTGAACTAGAGTACCGTTTTTGTAAGTCGGAGCTGAGTCGCATGAGATATTCCTGGCGTTATCTTTGGTATTGTCTCCAGTTGGGGTTGAATCGCCAGCATTCTCAACGCAGCGAAACTGCTTAGTAATCATTGGTCGACAATGGACCGGAGTGCAATAGGAAGTTGATGATAAATTGGGTGTTGTGGCGGAGGTAGGATTTCCATTAAAAGTTGCGCTATAAGCCATAGCATAAGAAGTATCAGGATCGATGATGCTATTTTTATCGCGATCAGAAATGTTGAGAGTGTCATCATTGTCGAAAGAGTTAATTACTCCATCGCCGTTAGCGTCAGTGGTAGATACATAATTGCTGCAAGAAGGAGGGCAGTTATGCATTATGCACATGTGGCTTTTGGAGACGTAGGGTATTTGAGCTATGTTGAAATCATAGCATTTCAGCGGCTTTTTATTGATATCCAGATGACCATCACAGTATTTTCCGACTGTGCGTTTAGCAGTAATATCATCAGCAATTTTTCTAAATACGTCAATTAGTTCATTTGGAGTAAGTAAGTTACAAGGAGTTAAGGCGCAATTGGGATTAATGCTTGGAGCTGGAATTGGCAAGGTTCCTGCGGTTAATTGGTGACACTTTCTATCAACGCAGTTCACATCCGGATTTCCGGTTGTCACTCCTGATTCTAAGGCATCGCAAAATCTAATGCAGTCACGGTTATGAATCGCAAAATCAACGCCTCTAGTTTGTTCGACGCTGCCATGAAAAGATGCGTCGCAAAGAGGTGCGCAATTTTTTCCAGGTAGAGGAGGAATGCAACCGTCGTAACTGTTTTGGCCAAGACAACTGGTAAAAGTGCTGCATAAAGGCAAGTCACTTAAGTTGGCGCAGGTATGACGATGAATTCCAGTCATAAGAATATTGCTGTCGGGGATGGTGTAGGTTGTGGCAGGAATTCTGCGGCAAAGTGGTAAAACTGCAGTGCCATCTCGAGTCATGCTGCTAAATAAGCAGTTGAATCCGGGTTCGGCAACTGTTTCATCTGCAAGTAAAGCGCAGTCGCTACTTGTGGTGGTGGAAGATACGTCTTGAGGTTGGTAGAAAATTGCTGATAATCCTAAAGTCAAAGCGCAAAAAACCGACAAGCATTTTGCAGCTGTGTAAGATTTTTTTGCTGTTTTAAGATTTTGGTAAAATTTCATCAAATAGCTTGCAAAAGTAGTCTCCGCGCTGCTCAAAATTTTTCCATTGATCAAGCGACGCGCAAGCAGGCGAAAGTAAAATGTTTTTTTGAGATAAGCCAATATTTTTTGAGTCAAAAACAGCCTTTTTAAATGCTGTTTCTAAATTACCGCACTTCTCAAAAGTGACGGAATTTTCAGCTAAAGTTTTAGCAAAATCATCCGAGGCTTGCCCGATTAAATAAGCTTTGTGAATTTTTTTGAAGTAGGGTGCAAGGCTCTTAATGCCACCTTCTTTGGCAACACCACCTAAAATCCAAAAAATTTGATCGTAAGCTTTAAGTGCGTTTTCAGTTGATTCGGCATTAGTTGCTTTGCTGTCATTAATAAATTTTACACCATCAATTTCACCAAGCAGTTGCATTCGGTGACGCAAGCCTTTGAATTTTTTTATCGCCGCGATGATTTTCTCCTCAGAGTTTTTTTTACCAGATAGAAGCTCATTACAGTAGGCAATTCCAAAGGCAAAAGCCATGTTTTGGTCATTATGTTCGCCGCGTAAAAAATCAGATTTTAAGTCAAGATGAGAATCTGCACCGCCGATTTTATTGACCAAAATCCCATCAAAAAGTGACAGGCCGTTTTCTTGAATTTTTTTGGTAGAAACTGGAACTAAAGTGGCGCGAAAATTCTTGTCGGCTTTTAGTTCATCAAAAACTTTTTTGGAATTGATGTTATCCACATCAATCAAAGTAAAATCTTGTTCGGTCTGATTTCTAAAAATTCTTTTTTTGGCTGTGATGTAACCTTCAAAAGATCCGTGACGATCAATGTGATCGGGGGTGATATTTAAAAGTGCGGCGATTTTGAAGTGGCTTTGTTCAAGCAAATCAAGTTGGTAAGAAGATGTTTCGAAAATGTAGGAAAAATTATTTTGCTCTTGTGGCAAGTCAAAACAAGGCACGCCGATATTTCCGCCAATTGCTGCCGGGATTTTTAATTCTTCAAAAATAAAACCGCTTAGCGCCGTAGTTGTTGATTTACCGTTGGTTCCGGTGATAGCGAAAAAATTATTTTGAGAATTTTTGCGATAAAAAATCTCAATATCGCAGGCAAGGGATGCGCCAGTTTGTTTGATGATTTCTAAAATTTTGTGGGGTTTGGGAAAGTAAAGTGGAATGCCAGGAGAGAAGCTAATTACGGTATCGAAATCGTAAGTAATTTCGTCAGGTTTTTTAAAATCTATCTCGGGAAATTTTTGTTTAGCATCTTCAATTGCCTTTTCATTGTCATCGGTTGCGACAACTTTCTCACCTTGATGGGTGAGAAAGTTGACTGTGGCAAGTCCAGAAATTCCAAGTCCGTAAATTACATATTTCATTAAGAGCGAAGTTTTGAGATTGCTTCAGAATAACTTTTTGAGCCAAAAATATAGGAGCCAGAAACCAAAACATCAGCACCCGCTGAAGTTGCGAGTTTATAGGTTTCGGCATTAATGCCGCCGTCAACTTCAAGCTCAATTTTTTTGCCAGTTTTTTCAATTTTTTTGCGCAGGTTTTCAATTTTTCTAAGCTGCGATGACAAAAACTTTTGTCCACCAAACCCGGGATTAACTGACATGACCAAAATCAAATCGAGTTTTTCTAAAACGTAATCAACCACATCTTCGTGAGTTGAAGGCACAATCGAAACCCCAGCTTTTTTGCCGAAAGATTTAATCAAATCAACGGAGCGATCCAAGTGAATCGAAGCTTCGGCATGAATTGTGATAATATCCGAACCGGCGTCCGCAAAGGCTTTAATATGATTGTCGGGATTGTTAATCATCAAATGAACATCGAAAGGCAAAGCGGTATTTTTGCGTAAATTTTTCACCACTTCGTTACCAATAGTGATATTGGGAACGAAACTGCCATCCATTACATCAATGTGAATATAATCAGCGCCGGCTTTTTCGATATTTTGAATTTCTTCGCCAAGTTTCGAAAAATCGGCAGATAAAATTGATGCAGAAATTTTGATCATTTTGGCCTTATTTGTTTTTGCAGCTAATCGCAGTTAAGTCGTAAATCGGATGTTCCAAGCCTGAAATTGAAGGGCTTGAGGCGAACATCCAGCCGTAGAAGATTCTTTTTTCCGAATCGTTATTTTTGCTTTCTAAAACTTCTAATAAAACTTTGCTTTCTGGCTTTTGATCAAGCGGCGCTTGCCAACATTTATGAGCGATGATTGAAATTTGTCCGAAGCGAATTTTATCGCCAATGCGCATTTCAAGAGTAGAAGTTTTGGCGGTGGTTTTGTTCAAACCTTGAATTACCGCACCATTATAAAAGCGAGAAGGATCAGCTTTGCTGATGGTTAATTCAGTATCTTGATTTTCTGTAGCCGGAATCACTGGGGCTTCTTGTGCAAAAGAAATTGCTGAGAAAAAGACGGAAAAAATTAGACCAAAAATAAAATTATTTTTTCTCATTTTTCTCATCCTTTTTTTCACTAGAGTTGAAAATAAATTTTCCTAAAAGATCTTCGAAATTTACACTTGATTGAGTGAATTGAATTTCCTCGCCATCCTTCAAATTTTCTTCATCGCCACCAGGTGTGATTGCTAAATATTTTGAACCAAGCAGTCCTTCTGACGCGATCTTAATCGAGCTATCTAAAGGAAGCTGAATATTGTCGGGAATGTTAACTTTAAGTATAGCTCGGAAAGTTTTTTCATCCAAAGACTGTTCGTCAACAGTGCCGATTTTTACTCCAGAGATTTTTACATCAGTGCCGCTGGAAACGCCGTCAGCATTGTCAAATTTTGCAATCAAATGATAGCTGCTGGAAATAGTTTTGTTTTTGCTGCCATTAAAAGAGGTGATGAAGAAAAATCCTGCACAAAACAAAACAAAAGTTCCGACGATTATTTCAAAATAGTTATTGGTTTTGTTCATGATTTTAGCTGTTTGGTTTCCATGCTTCATAGGAAGCGCTGGTGTTCTTAACTGAAGAATTTTTTGGCGAGTAAGCGTTTTTGGTGCCAGTCAAATTAGGTAAGTGAATTTTTTGCCAAGAGAAGTGGTGGGTATTAATATTCACTGGGGTCACGTTACTATTATAATGCATCCAACCATGCCATTCGGCAGGGATTTTTGAAGGTTCGGCAATGCCTTTATAAACCACAAATCTTTTGCCGTTTTTATGTAAAAAATATTCATTACCAAACACGTCAGAGCCAACGGGCTGACAAGAAAATTTAATGCAGAGTTTATTTAGAAAATTCATGTCTGAGTTGAAAAGTGGTAGAAATATTGAAGTGAGGCGCAACTTAAAAAATGAGTTTCAAAAATCAAAGTGAAATCGTGTCTGATAAATTGGATTTGTCTTTTGAAAAGATTGCTGAAAAAATCATCGCATCCTCATTTCTGATAAAAAAATTCTGGTAATTTTATTTTTTCCAAAACTACTCAACTTAATTTTATTGCAAAGTGCTGCGCCACTTTTGCTGTTGCTGCTTCTCTGGGTTTTACCTCTGAGGCTTTAGCTAAAGATTTACGACCAATTTCGCAAAAATTATGGCAGCCGATTTCGCCTGAGGATTTGGAAGTTGTAAAAAAAATTAACGTCGCAATTACTGCCAAAAAATATAACGAAGCCTTGAATTACGCGGCTGAATTGAAGAAAGAAAATCCGCTGCAAAGCTCTCCGGAACAAACCCAAGTAATCAAAATTAAACCTGATTTTGCTGAAACAGTGACGGGCATAATTTTATGGGATAAGTTCAGCAGCAAGATTGATCCCAAGACAATTTCTTTCAGCGATATTTCGCGTTTTTCTTTGGATAATCAGTTTTTTCCAAACTCTGGCGACATGAAGCGCAATGTTGAGAGAGTGGCGATTGCCAGTAACATTCCCTATCAAGCCAGTGAACAATATTTTAATTCCAATCCGGCTGGAACTCTCGATTCAAAACTTTATTTATTAGAATCGAAGGTCAATTTTTTAGCGCGTTCTAAAGCCTCAGAAAGCGCTAAAGAAAAATCTCGTAAAGAAATTCAAGCTTTGATTTCTAACCTTTGGGTCAAAGAAAATTTCACTGATGAAGGCGAAAAAAACTTTTTACAAAAATATCAAAACCAACTGACGCAAATCGATCACATTAATCGCATCGATCGCTTGTTGTGGGACGGCAGAATTCCCGAAGCCAAGCATATTTTTCATTTAGTAAATGAAGATTATAAATTGCTCTTTGAAGCGGTTGCTGAAATTCAAAATTCACCAAAATATATCGATAAAATAGTTCTCTCGGTTCCTAGAAAATTAAGGGCCAATGAAGGCCTTTCTTACCGCAGAGTTTTGTGGTATAAATCAAAAGATCGCCTTGACGATTTGTTGGAAGTGATGGTTGATTTGCCGGAAAAATCACAATTCCCAGAAAAATGGTGGAGCTTGCGCCGCCTTTATTCGCGAGAGATGCTCAAGAAGAAAAAATACAAAGTCGCTTACAAATTGATTCAAAATCACAATCTTCCAACCAGCTCTTCAGATTTTTGGGAAGCAGAATGGATGTCGGGCTGGGTTGCTTTGCGCTTTTTAGATCAGCCAAAACTTGCCTTTGAGCGCTTTGAGAATCTTTACAGCAATGTTTCGCAACCAGTAGCTCTTTCGCGCGCATCTTACTGGCTAGGAATGGCGGCCGAAGGCATGGGTAACAAGAAAAAAGCGGCTAATTGGTATAAAATTGCTGCGAAATATCCGATATTTTTCTATGGCCAATTAGCAATTCACAAGCATCGCGCCGTTGATCCAATTGAAGCTCAGGAAGATATTATTCTACCAAAAGATCCTGAAATTACCGCAAATGACATGATAAAAATGTCGGCATCAAAAGGCGCTCAAACTGCTTTTTTGCTTGCGATGGCGGGAGATAATGCCACTGCCGGAAAAATTTTCGAATGGGTGGTAACTAATTCTTCAACTGAAGGCGAAATTGCTGTGGTGATGCGCCTCATAAATGAAATCGGCGATCGTCAGCTTGATGCAAAGGTCTCGCGAATTGCGGCTAAGAAAAATGTCTTTTTCATCAAAGACAAATTTCAAATCGTTAAAGAAATTATGAATGACGAATATGCGCCTTTAATTCACGCAATTGTTAAACAAGAAAGTGGTTTTGCACCAACTGCGCTAAGTAGTGTTGGGGCGGTAGGATTTATGCAGCTCATGCCGGATACGGCGAAGTTGGTGGCTAAAGATGTCGGAGTTCCTTATGACAGAAATAAACTTGCGACCGACATTAAATATAACGTGCGCCTCGGCTCGCATTACATTAAAAAACTAATCGATCGCTTTGACGGCTCAGAAATGTTGGCGATTGCTTCTTACAACGCTGGACCAAACGCAACACAGCGCTGGATCAATGAGTTTTATGATCCGCGCAAAGAAAAAGAACTCGACATGGTGGTGGATTGGATCGAGCTAATTACTTATTCTGAAACTAGAAATTACGTGCAGCGCATCATGGAAAATTTGATCGTCTATAAATACCTAATGTCGCGTTCAAATTACGACGCGGTCAAATAGCTAAAAACCCTAAATTTTAAACTCTTTAAATATGTTTGACGACTTACACGAAGAATGCGGAATTTTTGCAATTTACGGATCTCCTGACGCCGCAGTAAATACCGCACTTGGTCTTCACGCCCTACAACATCGTGGACAAGAAGCGGCGGGAATTGTTACAATGTTGGGCGAATTTTTTTCAGCTCACTTTGCCGAAGGTTTGGTGGCAGATAATTTTACGGCGCAAGATATTGTAAAAAAACTCGAAGGTGATTCAGCAATTGGTCACGTTCGTTATTCAACAGCTGGCAAAAAAACCGCTCACAATCACCAGCCGATCTACGCTCAACTTAGCTGCGGATTTTTAGCTTTGGCCCATAATGGCAATCTAACCAACGCCATGACTTTGCGCAATCAATTGATTAAGAGCGGCTCGATTTTTCAATCGACCATGGACACTGAAGTAATTATTCACCTCATCGCACTTAGCCAAAAACCAACTCTCAACGAAAAAATTATCGACGCAGTTTCGCAAATCGAAGGCGCCTTTTCTTTGGTGATTATTCACGAAGGAAAAATCATCGCACTTCGCGATCCAAACGGAGTGCGTCCTTTAGTTTTGGGAAGAGTTGGAGATGCTTACGTCGTAGCTTCAGAAACCTGTGCCCTTGATATTATCGGCGCCAAATTCGAGCGCGATATTGAGCATGGCGAAATGATTACAATCAGCGAAGAAGGTGTGCAATCGATGCAACCATTTGAAGTGCGCCCGTCAAAATTCTGCATCTTCGAATATGTTTATTTTGCACGTCCAGACAGTTTGCTTGAAGGCAAAAATGTTTATGAAATGCGCAAAAATATCGGAATTGAATTAGCTCGCGAAATTAAAATTGATGCGGATGTGATTGTGCCAATTCCTGATTCAGGAGTTCCAGCGGCAATTGGTTACGCGCTTGAATCAAAAATTCCTTTCGAGCTCGGCATTATTCGCAACCATTATGTTGGCAGAACTTTTATTGAACCAACCGACAAAATTCGCCATTTCGGCGTGAAGCTAAAACACAATGCCAACCTTTCAGTTATCAAAGGCAAAAGAGTTGTTTTAATTGATGACAGCATTGTTCGCGGCACCACTTCTAAAAAAATCGTGCAGATGATTCGTGATGCCGGTGCTAAAGAAGTTCATATGTTAATCGCCAGCCCACCAACAATTTCTCCATGTTTCTACGGCGTTGATACGCCAGATAAAGAAGGTTTGATCGCGTCCACTCACTCAGTTGAACAAATTAAAAATATGATTGGCGCTGACAGTTTGGCCTATATTTCAATTGATGGGCTTTACCGCGCCATTGTTGCCGGAAAACGCGACAATGCAAATCCGCAATATTGCGACGCTTGTTTTTCGGATGAATATCCAATTCCTCTGACCGACAAAGATGGCAGTGCAGTTCCGCTTTTTGATTTTATGAAATAAATTATGACCAAAGAATCTCCGAAAAATTTTGATAAAAAAATTTCCAAAATGAGTTTCGAAGATGCTTTGGCGCGTCTTGAAGAAATTGTTGAAATTTTATCATCACAAAAAATCAATCTCGATTCAATGATTGAGCTACATGAAGAGGGCTCGGCTTTAAAAGAACATTGCGCTAAAAGACTGGAAGAGGCGCAGATGAAAATTGAAACAGTTTTACAAAAAACCAAAAAGTGAGAGCCAAAAAAATTTAGAAATGAGATTTAGGTTCTAATCACGATGTCATCCTGAGCTTGTCGAAGGATGATTCTGGGCGCGGGCTTAAAACCATGCTTCGACAAGCTCAGGATGACATCGCAATACAATTTATAATAATCATGAAACAAATCCCCAACTTTCTCACATCTTTTCGCCTAGTTGTAATTCCGGTTTTAATGTTGTCTTTCTACATTCCGGGAATGGTCGCAAATGTTATCGCCGCAGTGCTTTTTGCTATTGCCGCAATCACTGATTATTTTGACGGATATTTCGCCCGCACTCTCAAAGCCCAATCAAATTTCGGTAAATGCCTAGACCCAATTGCTGACAAGCTTTTGGTCATTGTAGCAATTGTAATGTTGGTCAATTTTAGCAGCCGCGATCTTTGGATTTTAATTCCGGGAATGATTATTATTTGTCGCGAAGTTTTAGTTTCGGGCTTGCGTGAATTTCTAGCCGAGCTTCATGTCAGCGTTCCTGTGAGCAAATTAGCAAAATATAAAACTGCCGTACAAATGACCGCAATCACCGGTTTGTTACTTGGCGAAAAAGGCTCATCTTACACTCTTTACTACTGGCTCAGCGGTTGGGAAGGAATGGATATTAAATTTCTTTTGGTCAGCTTCGTAATTTTTGCCTCAAAAATTCTTTTCGTGCTCGCCGCCTTTCTCACTGTCATCACAGGATACGCTTACTTCCGCGTCGGTTTCAAAAATATGTAATCATGAAAAAAATAATTGGTTATCATGGCTCGGAAGGAGCAAATGCTCATCTGGCTTGCTTAAAATTTTGTCCTGAATTTGAGCCTAAGGCTTATCAATCATTTGAGGACGTGTTTGCTGCGGTTGAATCTGGAACAATATCTCGCGGTATGTTCCCGCTGGAAAACTCTGCTGCTGGTCGTGTTACGGAAATCTATAATCTTCTTAGTAAGCCAGACAAGTTTTCAATAGTAAAAGAGGGTAGATTAAGAATAGAGCATCACCTTGCATCAATTCCTGGGTCTAGTCTTAAAGATATCAAAAAAGTTTTTTCTCACTATCAAGCTTTGGCGCAGTGCAAGAAGGAACTAAAAAATTTAAAACTTGAAGCATGTGAATATCAAAATACGGCCCTGGCAGCAAAATTTATTGCTGAGCAAGGAGACAAAGAAAGCGCTGCTCTTTGCTCAAGAATGGCGGCAAAAGTTAATGGGCTAGAAATTGTAAGAGAAAATCTCCAAGATGATAAAGAAAATGCTACGCTTTTTATTGTGATATCTAAGTGGAAAAAAGATTCAAAAAGTCTTCCAGATCAAAATAACTCAGAGGCATCAAAATATTCTCTTATAAAAAAGATCAGAGAAATTTTTTTAGTAAAAAGAACTTTAGATGTTGAGGTAGAAAGGAAAATTCTAACCTCTTGGATTTGTCAAATTCCAAATAAACCAAAAGCGCTTTATAAGGCGATAGGTTGCTTCGCAAACAATGATTTAAACATCGTTCAGTTTGAAAATTTTATTAAAGGTACTAGTTCCAAACAAGCGTATTTCTTTATTACTGCAGAAGCTAATCCAAATAGCCCATCTACTAAAAAAGCTATTAAAGACTTAAAGAAATGCACCATTCGTACAGGTACTAGAAACCTAGGAAGTTATGATGCTGACCAATCTAGAAGCGAAGGAGCTAAATGAGAATAGTTGCTGGAAAATTTCGTGGCAAAAATTTAGCAAAATCAGATCACCTAAAAGCGCTTCGCCCCACAACTGACAAGAATCGCGAAGCTTTATTTAATATTTTATCTTCAGGCAAATTTATTAAAGAAATCGGTTTTCATATTCTTGATGCCGAAATTTTAGACCTGTGTTGCGGCAGCGGCGCGGTTGGTTTTGAAGCTTTGTCGCGCGGGGCGGCGTCGGTAGTTTTTGTTGATAACGTGCCGGGTCATTTAGCTTTGGTTAAGAAAAATTCTGAACTTTTAAAAGTTGAAAATCAGGTGCGGGTTTTATGTTTGGACGCCAAAAAATTGCCGCAAAATGAAAAGTTTTTTGATTTAGTTTTTATCGATCCACCTTACGCCGAAGACTATTTAGCGATTATGAACAGCTTATTTGAAAAGGGTTGGGTCAATAAAACTTCGCTAATTGTTGTTGAGTTTCAAACTGGTTTAGAGCCAAAAACTTTCGCTTTAGAAAATTTTAAATTACTAGATTTGCGCTCTTACGGAAAAACCTCTTTTGCTTTTTTTGGTCAATAATTTCTCAAAAATTATGCGCTTCACACAGTTGTTTGCCTTGTTGTTTTTATCGGCCGCAACCTTATTTGCCGCTGAAAATAAAGAGTTAAGAATCTTGCGCGTAACTCCTGAAGGTTAGGATGTAATGGTTGGTCGCCAGATTGTAATTCAGTTCAATCGCTCTGTGGTTCCTATTGGTAAAATGGAGCGTGCCCAATCAGAAATCCCTGTTGAAATTTCACCAAAACTAGATTGCGAGTGGCGTTGGCTTAATACTAGCGCGCTTTCATGCAACTTGAGCGATGAGCGCTAAAAGCAGCCCTTGGCAAAACGGCAAGCAAGAATCCTTTTACCAAAAGTTTAAGCTCGAGCTTGGTCATCCAACCATCTACGAAACTAGGGGCGAGTTGCTTGAGGCAATTGCAATCCAAATTCACTACTACAACCACAGACGAATCCAATCTGCGTTAAAAATGCCACCAGCACTCTTTTATCAAAGATGCTTGCAGCAAAGCCAGACAGACATCACGAAAGAACCAAGTGAAATTTCTGCGCAAAGATAAGGCCAAAAATTTCGCGCCGCCCTGCAGCCCATCTTAAGATCTTAAGATGGGCTGCAGGGCGGATTGATTAGCAAAAGAAAAGAAG
>CANEVP010000030.1 GCA_947442475.1 Rickettsiales bacterium | reverse complement strand
GTAAAAATAATCCATTAAAATCTTTTCAAAAATTTCTCCCTTTTCTAATAAATCTCTAGCTTTTGTAAGAAAATTTTGAGCATCAACGTCAAAAAATTGAGTCGAATAAAGAAGGAGCCGCGACTCTTTCTTCAAATAAAATTCATCAAACTTTTTACAAGTCGAAATAAATTTTTCATAAATTCTAACAACCGAATCATCAAAAATTGCCAAAACATTCCGCTTTGTTTTCAAGATCTCAGCCAAGTTTTTTTCTGCTTTGAACTCACTTTTTAACAGCGCAATTTTTTTATCCAAATCACCATCTTCTTCAATTTCTTCACCTTTTGCGCCAGCAATCATAATTTCAAGCGAACGCACTAAATTTTTGGCGATATAGTCAATAAAATTTTCAATCAAGCCGCCATCAGCTTGCCTTAAGGCGGAAAAATAATTTTCTTTATCTTCAGTTTTAACAATCACTGGCGGAAAGCCAAATTTCATCAAAATAAAATTCATCAAAACCCTTGCCATTCTGCCATTTCCATCGCCAAAAGGGTGAATTTTAACAAATCTGTAATGAAATTCTGCGGCTAAAAATATTGGATTAACATCTGCGCCATCAACTTCTTGACGATACCAAACCAATAAATCATTCATCTTTGCTGGCGTTTCTTCTGGCGTGGCAAAATAAAATATTTCACCAGTTTTAGTTTTAACGTGATTTGGGCGAGATTTATATTTTCCAACCTCAATGGTTATTCTTGTTGGCTGCCCATCGGAAGTTATTGCATCTGCTTCGTAAGGCTCTTTAAGCAGCAAAAGATGAAGCTGGCGAATAAAATTTTCAGTGAGTGGAAATTCGCCTTTAACTATTTCTTCCACCCATTTTATTGCCTCGCTGTGACCAGTAATTTCAAAGTGATCTTTGAGTGGTTTTCCTTGTGCAGTTATGCCATGCAAAATCAACATTCTGGTTTCACCAAATGTCAGCGAATTTCCCTCTAAGTGATTAGAATGGTAATTCCAATCAAGGCGAAACTTTTGCATTATCTTGCCTTCGCGCTCTTTTGAAATGGGTCTTAATTTATCCAATTCTAACTTGAGATTTAAGGCGATTTTGAGCTGTTGCATGGAAAAATATTTTTGGTTTTGGGTTTTTTTGTGATGTTTTTAACTTCTAACGGCGATTTTGTTTTGTTGATTTTGGAACCAAACGTGAGGACGGGGTTAAAAACTCCGTCCTGCGTCAGGGTTGGACAGTAGGGATTGCAAATCCCGCTCTGCGGCTGGTAGTGGCAATTATAAATCATGTTCGGCTTTTTGGTTGTTATTTTTTGTCATTTGCCGCACTTCCACTAATTGCAAACCCTCCGAAAACAAACCGTCTTTGCCACAAACTTTGAGAGACATTGGCAGAACTTGGGATTCAATAACTCTAACAAGCACAGCTATTTTTTTTTGATTTTCACCTACTTCTTCAATATTTTGACTAACTGATTTAAGGATTGCTTGTCCACGCTCTAAATCTTTCTCCACTATAGTGACCTGATTTATCAGGGCAGATCTAACTTCTTTAAATTGATTGTTTAAAAAATCTTGAAAAGCTTCAACTTTGGATTTGTCAAATTCACCTTTTTCATTTTTTAAGTTTCTAGAAACTTCGTCCGAAGACTCATCGTCCGAAGACAAACTTGCCAAAGTAATTTTTCTAAAAGTTACGCCATCACGATCAAATAAATAATCTGTTGATTCTCCTTCAGGTTCAGAATGAAGCAGATTATTAGACCAGTGAGTTTTATTTGCTTTGTTTGCTTCCTTTGCTTCATGTCCTTTTGGCTCATAAATTTTTGTTTCTTGAATACCTTTTTGAATCAATTGCTTTTTTAGAGCGCCTCTCAAAATAGAATTTTGTCCCTCTACTCCGCCGTAAATTCTAAATTCCGCATCATTAATATTCCCACCTTCCTGAATAAAATTGCGAATCACCGTCTGGATGCTTTGATTAAGATTTGTTTCAGAAAGTAAATGAATAACCATGAAATGCGATAATGACATCACTGTTCTTTTTCTTTGTTCATCGCGATTAGTAATTTCCAAAATATGACATTGCGAAACACCAATAGCCGCCAATTTACGATGTGGCTCTCTAGTAAAATCAACAGCATGAGTAGCACCCTCTGATACAAAAGTTACGACTGTTTGCGAGTCTTGTGAGCCTGATTTTTTCATAAATTTTGATTTTAAGTTTTTGATTAAAAATTGATTAGCCGCTAAACTGAGTTTTAAAATTATGGTTCAACTTTTACTTCTGATTAGCCCGTGCGCCAATTCTCAAGCGCAGCGCGTTTAGTTTGATGAAACCCGCCGCGTCTTTTTGGTCGTAAACTGAATCTTCTTCAAAAGTTACGTGTGCTTCGGAATATAAACTTTTGGGTGATTGGCGTGAAACTACTGAAGCGTTGCCTTTATAGAGTTTGAGGCGCACGCTGCCTTCGACATTTTCTTGGCTTTTGTCGATTAGCGCTTGCAGCATTTCGCGCTCGGGCGAAAACCAAAAGCCGTTGTAAATCAAACTAGCATATTTTGGCATTAATTCATCTTTTAAATGCGCGGCTTCGCGATCCAAAGTGATTGATTCGATGGCGCGGTGGGCAACTAGCAAAATTGTGCCGCCCGGAGTTTCATAAACGCCGCGTGATTTCATGCCAACAAAACGGTTTTCAACTAGATCCAATCTGCCAATTCCGTTTTTGCCGCCTAGTTCATTTAGTTTTGTTAAAATTTCAGCAGGTGACATTTTTTTGCCGTTGATTGCAATCGGGTCACCTTTTTTGAATTCGATGTCAATCAAGGTCGCTTTATCCGGGGCTTTTTCTGGGCTGACAGTTCTTTGATAAACATATTCTGGAGCCGCTTTTGACGGGTCTTCTAAAACTTTTCCTTCACTTGAAGTGTGAAGCAAATTCGCATCAACCGAGTAAGGCGATTCGCCGCGTTTGTCTTTAGCAACAGGAATTCCGTGCTTGTCGGCGTAGGCAATCAACTTAGTGCGTGAGTTTAAATCCCACTCACGCCACGGCGCGATAATTTTGATGTCTGGTTTGTTAGCGTAGTAAGCAAGTTCAAAACGCACTTGGTCATTTCCTTTGCCAGTAGCGCCGTGGCAAACTGCGTCGGCACCCAATTTTTTAGCAATTTCGATTTGTTTTTTTGCGATTAGCGGGCGGGCAATTGAAGTGCCAAGCAAATAAACGCCTTCATACAAAGTGTTGGCACGAAACATTGGAAACACGTAATCACGCACGAATTCTTCGCGTAGATCTTCAATAAAAATTTGTTTAACTCCCATCTTCTTAGCCTTTAAGCGCGCCGGTTCAAGCTCTTCACCTTGGCCCAAATCAGCGGTAAAAGTAATCACCTCACAGCCGTAATTTTCTTGCAGCCATTTTAAAATCACCGAGGTGTCCAAACCACCCGAATAAGCCAAAACAACTTTTTTAATTTTAGTTTCAGCAACGTCAGATTTTTTCGCTTTTGGAGTTTTCATTTGAAATTTCTTAATTGATTATTAATGATGTTTTTAGCGTTTATCAAAAACGCTCTAGAGGCACGCCCACAGCCGCTTGGCGGCAATATCACAAAAGAAAAATTAAAATGCAAATAAAAGAACTTCAAACCCGCGAAGAAATTTTGGCAAGCTTCGACGTTTTGGTGCAAATTTACGAAGATTTAAATCGCGAAACTTACATCGAAGACATCCTAAACATGATGCAACGCGGCTATAAAATGGCCGGAGTTTTTCAAGATGAGGGTGTTGAAAACGGCCGCTGCGTTGGCGTGGTTGGCGTGCGCGTCATTCGCAAATTGCATTACGGCAAGGCAATTGAAATTGAAGATTTTATGATTGATCGCCAAAAACGCGGCATTGGCGTGGGCAAAATGTTAATGCGCTGGGTTGAATGGCAAGCGGCAGTTTTTGGCTGCAAAAATATCGTCGGAAATCTTGAAACCAAAAGACTGGAATCGCAGAGAATTTTCTCACGAGAAAAATTTGTTTTAGATGGTTTTTTCTTTCGCAAGGCTTGTTAGCAAAACTTTTATTAGTTGAATTTTTCTAAAAAAATGCCTCAAAAAAAACGCTCCAATCTCAATTATTTCTTTCGCAAATATTGCGTCGTCCCGCTTAAAATCTTGCGGGTTTCGCTCTACGACACTGTAAGACAAGATGGCATTGAACATGCCGGATATTTGGCATTTTTAAGTTTACTTTCTCTTTTTCCTTTTTTGATTTTTCTAATCGCGATTGTCGGATTTTTCGGCGCCTCGGAAGTCGGCATACGCTTTGTACATACCATAATTTCTTCAGCGCCAAGAGAAATGGCCGAAGCACTCAACCCTAGAATCGAAGAAATTATTTCAGGCCCCCCGCAAAGCTTTTTAACCATTGCGATTATTGGCGTGATTTGGACCGCCTCTTCTTCGGTTGAGGGGTGTCGCACCGTTTTAAATCGCGCTTACCGCGTAGCATTTCCACCGCCCTACGTCTGGCGCCGCTTTATCAGCATTTTAGAATTTTTTGTTATTATTTTTTCCATCGTCATTGGCATTTTAATCTTCGTAATTTTTCCAACTCTTTTTAAGGAAATTGGCGCAAAACTTTATGTCGATTTTGACTTTTTTTATCTGCGACATTTTGCAATTTTTCTTCTTCTCACCTGCACCACTTCGCTGCTTTATTTTGCTTTGCCAAACGCCAAACAACACATTACTCAAACAGTGCCGGGATCAATATTAGCGGTTATTCTCTGGATTGCTGTCGAAAAATTATTCTCGTTTTATTTATCCAATTTTCATCAATTTAACTTGGTTTACGGCTCACTCGCCGGCATGATGATTTCGCTGATGTTTTTCTATTTAATCAGTCTGATTTTCATTTTTGGCGCCGAATTTAATTACCATTTTCACCGCACCTACCAAGTGTTTTTGAAAAATCACCGCAAATGAAATTTCCCTTCTGGCCCAATCCCACAGGCTATCGCGACATTGTTTTGGGGTTGGCGCGGGCTTATCAATTGCTTGAGAGGCTGGGCAATCCTCACCTAAAACTTCCACCCACAATTCATCTTGCCGGCACTAACGGCAAGGGTTCGACTCTATCTTTTTTGCGCAGCATTTTTGCCGAATCTGGGCTTAAAGTTCACACTTACACTTCGCCGCACTTAGTAAATTTTAACGAAAGAATTGTGCTTGCGGGCAGCGAAATATCTGACGATTTTTTAAACGAAATTTTGCTCGAATGTAAAAACGCCGCAGAAATTTCTCCGCCAATTGCGGTGACATTTTTTGAAGGAATAACCGTCGCCGCCTTTCTCGCTTTTAGCCGCGTCCAAGCCGACATTCTGCTGCTTGAAACCGGAATGGGCGGCAGGCTTGACGCCACCAATGTTTTGCCGGAAGTTTTATGTTCAGTCATCACGCCAATTGCTTTTGATCACACCGATTTTTTAGGAAATAGTTTGGCCAAAATCGCTTTTGAAAAAGGCGGAATCATCAAAAAAAACTGCCCAACTTTAAGTGCAAAACAAAAAGGCTCGGCACTGAAAACGCTAGAAAGCCAGGCTTTGGAGGCGGGTTCTACAATAAAATTTCTGGGACGCGATTGGAAAATTAAGAAAGAGCAAAAAGGATTTTTATTTTCCGGTTTTGGCAAAAAAATCTCCCTGCCCTTGCCGTCACTTTTGGGCGAACATCAAATTGAAAATGCCTCACTGGCACTTGCCGCAATATTTTCTCAGCAAGAATTTTTAGTTAGTGAAAGTCAGATAAAATCAGCTTTGCAAAAAACTTTTTGGCCCGGACGTTTGCAAAAAATTGAATCAGGAAAATTTGCTAAAATTTTACCTAAGAATTGCGATTTATATTTGGATGGAAGCCATAATTTACATGGATCCGCGACAATTTTAAGATTTCTAAAAACTAAGAAAAATAAAAAAATCTTCGTCATTTTTTCAATGCTTGAAGATAAGGATTGCTCGGGTTTTTTAAAAAAAATCTCACCAGAAATTAATCATTTATTTGCTTTATCAATTCCCAATGAAAGCAAGTCGCGCAAAGCACTAGAGATCAAAAAAATCGCCGAGGAAATCGGCATAAAAACAACAGATGTGAAAAATTTTGATGAGGCTTTTAAGAAAATTTTATCTCTTAAGAAGTCAGATGAAGATGCGCTAATTCTGGTGTGCGGCTCACTTTATTTAGCTGGCAGTTTTCTTGATGAAAACTCGATTATTTAATGATGTAGCCCAAAAATTGTGTGATGCAAAGAATGTCGATTACGATTGTCACGGTGACTGGTTTCCACTTAGTTAGAGACTCTTGCAGCAATAATTTTCTTAAGATTTTTTTGCCTAAATTTTTGCGCGCTACTTGCTTTAAATAAGCTTTTTCTTCTTTGCTAAGTTTTGGCTTTTTTGGTGAGCATTTTTTTAAAGCGAAAATGTGCCAAGCAAAATAAATCACTACCAAAACCGACAAAGCTACGTCGATAGAGCGGTTATCAAAAGCCATCACAATGCGATCAATGACAAAAAAAGTTACAAGATAGGCAACAACTCCCCACCATTTAATTAGAATACTAGTTGATTCTGTACCGTTTATTGCCGCTCGAAAAGAGGTGTCGATTTTGCTAAAAATCCCGCTCATAAATTTAAGATTTGTTTGATTTTCCATCTTTAGAAAGTGCGTATTGCGTGCCTTCCCAAGGCATTTCGAAATCGAAATTGCGAAACTCTTGCATCAGCTTAACTGGTTCGTAGATGACTTTTTTTCGCTCTTCGCAGTAACGCACTTCTTTATATCCCGTCAGTGGAAAATCTTTGCGCAAAGGATGACCTTCAAATTCGTAATCAGTAAGAATGCGGCGTAAATCTGGGTGACTCGTAAATACAATTCCATACATATCAAACGCTTCGCGCTCAAACCAGCCAGATGCGCTAAAAACTGGCACAGTTGTGGCAACTTCTTCACCTTCGTTAAGTGCAACTTTAAGGGTGATGCGGTTATTTAATTTGAAGCTAAGAAGATTATAAATCACTTCGAAGCGTGGCTCTCTAATGCCCAAAAGGTCGGCACCAAAAAGATCGATGAGAGTTTTAAAAGCGAGATTTTTGTCGTCGCGCAAAAATGTTAAAAATTCGACGATTTTTTTTGGCTCAACATAAATGATGAGATTGTCGTAAGCGATTGGCTCTAAAACAGTTGCGCCAGCAAAATTAGTTTTGATGTAAGAGGCTTGCTCTTGAAGATTTTGAATCATTTTTACCTAAAAAATTTACCAGTTCTTTTGATTTTTCTTTGCAGCAATAAAACGCCGTAAAGCAATGCTTCTGCGGTTGGAGGACAGCCCGGAACATAAACATCTACCGGAACAATACGATCACAACCCCTAACCACTGAATAAGAGTAGTGGTAGTAACCGCCGCCATTGGCGCAACTTCCCATTGAAATTACGTAACGTGGTTCAGCCATTTGATCGTAAACTTTACGAAGTGCCGGCGCCATTTTATTTGTAAGAGTTCCAGCAACGATCATCACATCTGATTGACGTGGCGATGGGCGGAAGATGATTCCGAAACGGTCAAGATCGTAGCGACTTGCCGCCACTTGCATCATTTCAACGGCGCAGCAAGCAAGACCGAAAGTCATTGGCCACAAAGAACCAGTGCGGGCCCAATTGACTAGCTCGTCAACTTTTGCAGTGACGAAGCCGCGATTATTAATGTCTTCCGCGGTTTGATTAAGAATCGCGTCTTGATTTAGAGGACTAAGATTTGTCATTTTGAAGAAATTATTTTTTGTCAATAAGTCGTATTAAACCTTCAGCGATAGATTTATAAGATTCAGATATGCTGTTGAGAGAAATTGTATATTGCCCTTGGTCTTTCGTGATATCTACAGTAGTTCCAGAATCTTTATACTTATTACATAAGTCTTGCGTAAGGTGTACTACCGGCACTCCAGCCTTCTCAGCTATCGATCTTAATTGGGGAGTAAAATCACAACATTTTTGAATTATAAATGGATTTGAATCGTCACCAAATATCTCTTTAAAATCCACTTCGGAGATTGAGATATTTCTTAGGGCTGCAAATTGCTGAAATTTCCTAACACTATTATTTACATCAACTATCCACTTCTCTGCCGATTTGGAAAATGAGGTTCCTTCTTTTACACTTCCACCGTTAAACCTCTTCGCCATCTGCACCACCAAGCCCAAAAACTTCGGCTGAAAACTAAGACCTTTGAAACTCTTAGTTGTTTGATATCCATCGAGAAGCCTTATCCAATTCTGAAAAATAGAACTCAAGTTATCCACGGCTTGTAAAGAGAAAAATGCAGGAGAAACTGGGGCGATAAAATAGTCACTCAGCATCATGATCATGGCATTAATTATACTGCTAGCGCTCGGAGAGGTATCGATCAGAATAAAATCATAATTGTTTCTTTGCTTTCTAATCGATTGCTCAAACTTATTTGGGATATCATTTGTGAATTCATTCCTGTTTTTAATTATCCCATACAGATCAGCTTCTATATTGGATAAATTTATGTCCCCAGAAATAAGATCGACAAAACCATTATCTGATACTTTAGACTTAGCCCTAAACATCTCTTTTTTGTATTCTTCAGTCTTTAGTTCCACATTCAAATATTCCGAAAAGGAAACGTACTTTCTTACATTCTCATTCCACTTAGAATCATCATCTGTCGAATACTCAACGCTTGTGGATAGACCATATACCGCAGCAGTTAGGTTCATTTGAGGATCAGCATCAATTAGCAAAACCTTGTATCCGCAATCAGCCAAAATAAAGCCCAAATTATGAACCAAAGTTGTTTTTCCAACACCACCCTTGTGATTGAAGAAGGTTATTATCTTTCCCATAAAACGATTTTTTAAATTTATTTCCATTCAAGTGCGCCGCGCTTCCATTCGTAAATGAAGCCAACTGTTAAAAGTGTTAAAAAACTCATCATCGACCAAAAGCCGAAAACGCCGATTTTGCCCAGCGAAACCGCCCAAGGAAAAAGGAAGGCAACTTCCAAATCGAAAATAATAAACAAAATTGCGACTAGATAAAATTGCACATCAAACTCGTTACGCACCTTGCCCTCGCCTTCAAAACCGCATTCATAAGGCGAAAGTTTTTCACGATCTTGATGTCTTTTATTGAGCAAAAAAGGAATCACCATGATTGCGCATGACAGACCAATTGCTACTGCTAAAAATAATAAAATCGGAAAATATTGAGACGACACTATTTCAGGCGTTGCAACAATTTGCACCACCTGCGTTGCTGTTTGAGAAGAGTCCATTTTGCTGATTGAATTTAAGGAATTGGCGTAAATAATTTTGTTAGAGAAATTTTCCCCTGTCGCAGACAAAAATCAATTTAAAAATCTATGATCGCAGAAACTTATACGGCTTTGGTCACGCCTTTTAAAAATAATAAAATCGATGAGAAAGCTTTAGAGAAATTAGTTGAGTTTCAGATTGCGGGTGGAGTTTCAGGAATCGTTCCTTGCGGCACAACTGGTGAATCCCCAACCTTGTCACATGACGAACATAATTTAGTAATTGAGCTTTGCGTAAAAATCGCCGCTGGTCGCGTAAAAATCATGGCCGGCACTGGTTCCAACTCAACTGATGAAGCTGTGACCATGACCTCTCACGCCAAAAAAGTTGGCGCCAATTCTTGTTTGATCGTTGCTCCTTATTACAACAAACCAAACGCTGAAGGCATTTTTCAACACTACCAAGCTTTAGATAAATGTGGCATTCCACTTTTTATTTACAACGTTCCAGGACGCTCAGTAATTAATATTTCTGACGAAAATTTGGCACGCCTTTCTGAATTAAAAAATGTTGTCGGCATTAAAGATGCAACTGGCGATCTAGCTAGAATTGCCACTCTACGCCTTAGAATTAAAAAAGAATTTTCTTACCTTTCTGGCGAAGACATCACCGCTGTTGGCTACAATGCTATGGGCGGAAATGGCGTGATTTCAGTTACTTCTAACATCGCACCAAAATTAGTCAGCGACTTGCAAAAAGCGACAATGAGGGGCGATTACGCCGCTGCATTAAAAATTCAGGATCAACTAACCAACTTGCATGATGTGATGTTTTGCGAAACCAACCCAATTCCAGTGAAATATGCGGCAAGCTTGATGGGGCTTTGCAGCGCTGAAACTCGCCTACCTTTGGTGACTCCTTCAGCGGCTGCGAAAGTTAAAATTGAAACTGAGATGAAAAAATTGGGATTGATCTAGAAAATAAAATAGGTCGATTGAGCAAAACTTCAGAGACCTATAAATTTTAATGCGAAGCAACATTAACCATTGCAGTCAACTTCCTCAACCCCGAGCTCAAATCTCCCCCAACATTTTCTTCAGCGAATTCAACAAAAGTTTTGGTAACTTTTTTGAACAATCCGAGTTGATGAGTTAGCGACAAAATTCCGTAAGCATTAAAAGTCACGCCATCTTCCAAAATAATTTTAGCTTCCCCCAAATTAGTCGCATTAAATTGCTTGATTGCTGCAGATAAATTTGCCGAAACATTATCCAAACCAGCTGCACTAAAAAGGCTCGCCTTAAATTTCTGATATTTTTTGATCTGATTAATTACATCTTCACTCTTATTTTCTTGAGCAATTGCTAAGGCACTTTCCCATTTGGTAGCACCGTAATTCATCAACAATACCGCCATTTCAACTAGGTTGTTTTTAGCAGCAAATTCCAATGCCGTTAGACCAAAAGTTGTTTCGGCTTCTTTATTAATTTTTGCGTTGAGCAACAGCACCGCAACATCAATAAAATTGCCCACTACCGCGTAATGCAAAGCGGTCATTTTATGATTGTCCGCAATTGTCTGAACATTTTTATCGGCATTTAATGAAAGCATTAATTGCACAATTGTCACACGACCAAACTCAGCACCAACCAACAAAGGAGTAAGGCCAAAGCCAGTTTTAGTTTCTTTATCAACACCAGCATCAAGCAAGGCTTTCATCACATCAACATGCCCAAATTGTGCGGCGTAGTGAATTGGCAACCAACGACGCTTTCTTTCTGAAGCTTGCGCGTTTTTATCAGCACCAGCCGCAAGTAAGACTTGAGTTATAATCAAGTTTCCATTGGTTGCAGACAAATGTAGTGGTGTAAAATAATCTTCATTGCGCACATCCACTTGCTGTGAAGAAGGAACCAAGGCTAAAAGTTTTCTCACGCTTGCCTCATCGCCAAATTTTGCTGCAAGATGCAAAGTGGTGTTTCCTGAAATACCAAATCTGCAATCGATCAATTCTGCTTTCGCTTCTGCGGTTTGCGCTGCGGCAATTTCAGCGGTAAAATCGGCGATTGCTTTTTTGATTTCTAAAATTTCTTCAGCGGAAATTTTGATCAACATTCCTTCTGAATTTTTGTCTAAAAAGTTTTTTAATTCTTGTTGCATTGCTTAAATTTTTTTAAATTAACGACCACGAGAATGTTGCTTTCCGGCTTCGCGCTCTTTGGCTTCGATCATGCTCGCCCAAAAGCCTTTATCACCACGCTTATTCAAAACTTGTGCTGATTGAATTAAGTAAGTCAATTTTTGACCCAAAATCATTGAAGTCCAGAAGCCAATGGGCTTTACGATATCAACTATGTTCATCTGGTTCATTTCTTGACGATCCATTTCTTGCTCTTGCGACGGCACTATTTCGTAGCTGCCACTTTCTTTTTGATTGCCCCTCGCCTGCATTTCGGCTTTCACTTCAGAATGCGCCCGCGGAATTTCCGACTTCTTGCGCATCAATTCTTCATCTTTCTTAGCAAAATTTTTCTTCTTAGAAAAAAGTAATTTTTGGCTGGTTTTTTTCAGCGCCAAATAGCGTTTATAAGCTTGATTTAAAAGGAAGGCGAAGATGATTCGCGCAACTACAATCAGAAAAAAAACCGCAACGAAAATCACCAATAACATTGGTAAGGCACGTTCGAAACTAGCTAAAAAATCTGCCATCATTGCGAATCCTCACAAACTTGCTTCATCTTCGCGTAGCTTTGCACAAAGCCGACCAACGAGTAAGTGTCGGTCGCAATTTTACCATCCCGGGCCACGCCGCTTACAACCATGTCATCATGCTTTTGCATTTCTTTAATCACGTCGATATCGTCATTTTTATCATTCGCCCAAGCCATGGCTTTATAAGGAAAAAGATAGAATTTTCGCGAGCCGAAAGAAATCTCAACATTAGAAGTTTTGTTGTAAATAAAGCCCGAGGAAGCGCTGACTTCATCGGCATCATTATCAATATTAGTGACTAAAAAAAATGACTCACCTCTTTTGTCGTAGGTGCCTTCACGTTTGATCGGAGTTGAGGCCACATAGCAGACAGTTTTGTCGCCTCTTTCGGTTTTAAAAACATTCCAATCTTGAAACTTTCCCTGCAATTCCTGCGCTGACGCGACGTTGGAAAATAACAGAAAGGCAAAAAGATATTTAGTAAATTTCATAACTTGACTTTTGTGGACCCAAAAAATATTTTGCCCGCTTCTTTTTAGGGCCTTTAGAACAAAGCTTCCGCGTGGGTTTTCCAGATTAGCTCATCGCTTGCGAAAGATCGCGAACAAATTTTAAAAAATCCAACAAATTTTCCAATGTCAGAACTGTCTCACGAGAAACACAATCCTTTGTCGCAATTTGAAGTGCACAAAATTTTCGATTTGCAAATTGCCGGTTTCGACATCAGCTTTACTAACTCTTCACTTTACATGGTTCTTGCAACCATCTGCACAATCGCTCTCATGCTTTTTGCTACCAGAAAAAAATCTCTAATTCCGTCAAAAATTCAGGTTTTTGCTGAATCAATTTACAGCTTCACTCACGACATGGTGAAAGGTTCAGTGGGCGATGAAGGCGAAAAATTCTTCCCGCTAATTTTCTCACTTTTTACTTTCGTTTTACTTTGCAACCTTTTGGGCCTTACTCCTTACAGCTTCACCGCTACTAGCCAAATCGTTGTTACTTTCACTCTAGCGGCAATTGCCTTTTTAATTGTGACCATTTTTGCCATTTACAGAAACGGTATTGGCGGATTTTTACATATGTTTTTACCAAGCGGCGTTCCTTTGGTCATGGCTCCGGCAATTTTTGTTATTGAGCTTTTCTCATTTTTGATTCGTCCTGTCACTTTATCAGTTCGTCTTTTTGCTAACATGGTTGCAGGTCACGTTTTGCTTAAAGTAGTTGCGGGTTTCATTATTTCTTTGGGCATTATTTTCGGCACACTGCCTTTCGTTTTCAGCATTATCATGACTGGCTTTGAGCTTTTTGTAGCAGTACTTCAAGCCTACATTTTCGCTATTTTGGTTTGCGCTTATTTGGGCGACACCACTAAAGAACACTAAGAATTTGGCTAAGGTTCGCGGGCTAAATGAACTATCCCGATCAATGGGTTTTCGCGGGCAATCTCTCTAACTTAATAAATAGGTAAAACATGGAAGAAGTAGTAGTAAGCAATTTTGAAGCTTTCAAATATATCGGCGTTGGTCTTTGCTCTTTGGGCATGGCTGGTGCAGCTCTTGCAATTGGAAACATCTTCGGCGCCTTCTTTAACAGCATCGCTCGCAATCCATCTGCAGCTCCAAAACTTGAAAAATACATTTACATCGCCGCTGGTCTTGCAGAAGCAATGGGAATCTTCGCCGTACTTTTGGCGTTCTTGATCATGAACTAAACTAATAAAGTCTAAACGTCGGAAGCCTTAAAAACTTCCGACACCTCTCTTCTTTTTTACAAAAAATTCTCGACATGCCTCAATTAGATATCACAACCTACGGCGCACAAATTTTCTGGTTTTTGCTTTGCTTCGCAACGCTTTACATCTTTTCTAGCCGCATCATTTTGCCAAGAATTCGCAATATTTTAAAAGACCGCAAAGCCGTGATTGACGCTGATTTGTCGCTTGCTACTGCGCTTGATGACAAAATCTACGAACTACATTTAAAGACTGAAAGCCTCAGAAAAGACGCCAGCACTAAATATCAAACTAAACTTGACGAGGTAGCTAAAAACGCCGCCACTCAAAGAGAAAAAATGATCGAAGGACTCAAAGAAAAAATTGAGAAAATCACCGATAAATCACGTAGTGAACTAAAAGACTTTATCGCGAAATCTCGCGCTGATAGCGAAGTTGCGATCAAAAATCTGTCACAAAAAATCAAAGAAAAAATATTCAATTAAAACCAAGGATCACATGTTTCACGACCCGAAATTTTGGCTCGCAATCGCCTTTTTCACTTTCATCGCCCTCGTCATTAAATTTGCCAGAGCATCTATTTCAAAGTCTCTCGAAGTAAAATCAAAAGCCATTGCCGAAGAAATTTTAGCCGCCAAAGAAATGAAAGAACGCGCCACTGCGCTTTTGGCCAAAGCTGAAAAATATGCTAAAGAATCTGAAAGCTTTGCTACAAAACTTTTGAAAGATGCAGAGGAAGAAGCTAAGAAATTTGCCGCCGAAGCTGCAGAAATGGTTGCTTCAGAAATTGCTAAAAAAACCGCTGCCTCAGTTGAAAGAATCAAAATCGAAGAAATCAGCGCCATCCGAGAAATCAAAAGCCGCATCGTTAATTCTGCAATTGCCAATTTGTCAGAAAATCTTGGCAAAGAAATGACAAAAGAAAATCACGAACAACTTATTGCCAAAGCTTTGGGCGATTTCGAAAAAGTTATTTAAGGCATCCCCCGTCGAATGACGGGGTCTATTTCTAGCAGACTTCCGCTTTTCAAAATGACCCGATTTCTAATTCTCTTCCTTCTTCTCACCAGCGCCTGCTCCCACAATAAAAAATTCACAATTTATTCCGGCGATAAAAAGGCCAGCTTCTTCAAAATTGCTGATAGCTTGTGCAAAGTTTTTAATCAACAGCCTGACCATTCTAACCTTGAATGCGTAGCCCTTGAAAGCCACGGCGCTTTAGAAAATCTCAAGCTTTTAAATAGTAAAAAAGCCGATCTGGCAATTGTTAAAACTTCTGAGTTTAACAAATTTTTTCTTCCCAAAATTCCCAACCAAACAAAATTTGTCGCCAATTTACACCAAGAATATTTGACGGTTTTGGTACGCAAAAATTCCAAAATAAATTCTCTCTCTGATCTTGTAGGAAAGTCAGTAAATATTGGCTCAGCAGACTCATCAAGCGCCACAATCACAGAAAAATATTTAGCGCGCGCCAAAATAACGCCGCAGAAAATTTACCATTTGGGGGCTCGCGAATCCTTCAAAATGCTGTGCCAAAATCAACTTGATGCTTGGATTTATTTCGTTGGCCACCCAAACTCTGAATACGCGCAGACGCTTACAAATTGCGACGTAAAATTACTGCAACTTAGTCAAAGCGAGTTAAAAAATTTCTCTGCCGCAGCGCCGTTTTTTAAGAAAAATAAAATTTCAAAAAACTTTTACCCATCACTTCCAAAAGAAATTAATACCATTTCTTCCGACACGATTTTAGCATCTAGAAATGATCTCGACCCTCAAATTATCATTACTCTGCAAGACATTCTACAAAATCACAAAAGCGAATTAATCAAAGAAAATCCAATTTTTTCTAATTTTTAAAATCTCATGAAACTTACTTTCTCTTGGCTTAAGGAACATCTTGAAACTTCTGCGACTCTGGAAGAAATCTGCGCCAAACTTACCAGCATTGGCTTGGAAGTTGAATCGGTTGAAGATAAAGCAAAAATTTTAGCGCCTTTTGCCGTGGCAAAAATTTTGGAAGCAACACCTCACGAAAATTCGACAAAGCTAAAAATCTGCCAAGTGCAAACGCCAGATTCTGCAACACCTTTACAAATTATTTGCGGCGCTCCCAACGCCCGCACTGGTTTGAAGGTTGCTTACGCACCAATTGGCTCGGTAATTCCAACCAATCAAATGGTAATTAAAAAAGCCAAAATCGCTGGGGTTGAAAGTAACGGAATGCTTTGCTCAGCTCGCGAATTAGGCCTTGGCAATGAAGACGCCGGCATCATTGAAATTGATGAAAAGTGGGAAATTGGCACCAAAATTACTGAAGTATTTGGACTTTCTGATGCGGTCATTGAAATCAATGTCACACCAAATCGTGGCGATTGCTTAGGAATTGCTGGAATCGCGCGCGACTTAGCTGCAACAGGAATTGGAACTTTAAAAAATTCTCAAATCAAAAAGTTTAGCGGGCAATTTTCTTCTGCAATTGAAATAAAAAACGAAGCTCTTGAAGCATGTAATTACGCAGCTTTTCGTCATTTGAAAAATGTTAAAAATTGCGAATCACCAAAATGGTTAAAAGAAAAATTAGGCGCGGTTGGCGTTAATTCAATTTCAGCAATTGTGGATGTTACCAACTACGTCATGCTGGCTTTGAATCGTCCGATGCATGCTTACGACGCCTCTAAAATCAACTGTGCACTTATAATTCGTTTTGCTAAAGATAACGAAAAATTCACTTCACTAAAAAATGACGAATTCATTTTAGATGAAAAAATGTTGGTAATTTCCGACAGCCAAAAAGCTTTAGGACTTGCGGGAATCATTGGCTCGGCAAACTCTTGCTGCGATTTAGAAACTTCTGAAATTTTACTTGAATCGGCGTTTTTTGCTCCAAGCGCAATCGCCTATTCGGGTCGCAAATTAAATATTTTATCTGACGCCAGATTTCGCTTTGAGCGCGGCGTTGATGAAGCCACTTGCGAAAGCGGCATTGATCTTGCTACGCAATTAATTTTAGAAATTTGCGGCGGTGAAGTTGCTGAAACTAAAATTAGCGGCGCCAAATCTGCGGCGAAAAAAATTGAGTTTGATTTAACCAAAATCAAAAAATTAATCGGGCTAGAAATAGCACCAGATAAGGCGGCGCAAATTTTGTCAGATTTGGGATTTAGCTTAGAAAAGATCACAGCAGAAAAACTTTTAGTAACAATTCCAACCCATCGTCACGACATTTCTCTCAACCAAGATTTGATCGAAGAAGTGGTGAGAATTTTTGGTTACGAAACAATTTCTAAAACCGCACTGCCTGCAAATTTTGCTGAAAAATCTCAACCAAGTATTTTACACCAAGTCAGATCCCGCCTTGCTGCATCTGGCATGATCGAAACAATTAGCTGGTCTTTTGTTGATGCAAATTTAGTCGAAATTTTTGCAGAAAAAAACGAAAAATTGATTTTAAAAAACCCAATCAGCATCGAGCTAAATCACATGCGCCCTACTCTGGCAATGGGTTTGCTCGAGTCTTACCGCAAGAATGTTTTGCGTAATTTTGCTGATCTTTCACTTTTTGAAATCGGCAATGTTTTTGTTTCCGAGCAAAAATCAATGATTGCAGGACTACGCGCTGGAAAAAACAAAGAACAAAATCACTTTCACGACGAGCGCGACTTTGATGTTTTTGACGTGAAAAAAGATTTTTTTGATGTGATTGAGATTTTTGGTCTAAAAGCCGAAAGCCTGCAAATGAGTGCTTTTGATGCTCCAAAATATTACCATCTGCACCGTTTTGCGGCGCTAAAACTAGGCAAAAATTTAGTTGGATATTTCGGCGAAATTCATCCGGCAATTGCCAAAAAGTTTGATTTAAAAAACCGCGTAAATCTTTTTGAGATTTTTGTCGATGCCTTGCCACAATCACAAAAATCAAGCGCTCGCAAAAGTTTTGCAATTAATGATTTGCAACTTGTTGAACGCGATTTTGCTTTTTTGGTAAATAAAGATCAGGCAATTGGCGATCTCATCAAAACCATTACTAATTGCGACAAGCAGCTGATTTGCGACGTAAATATTTTTGACATTTTTAGTGGCAAAAATATTGCCCAAGACAAGAAGTCGGTAGCTTTGCGTGTAAAAATTCAACCACTTGAAAAAACTCTAACGTCGGATGAAATTGACGCGATTAGCAAAAAAATTATTGAAGCTGTTGCTAAATTTTACGGCGCAACTTTACGTGAGTAAATTATCTTCTTTAACAAACCAAAAATAACAAATTTATGAAAAAACTTTTTGCCCTTTTTACCATTTTTTACTTCACCACTTCTGCTTTTGCTGCTGACGTTACTGCTTGGAAAATCGTTCCAGCGCAAAGCAAAGTGAGCTTCAAAGTTAAGGAACCTCTGAACAACCCACAAATTCCTCACCACGCAACTGAGAATTTTTAGATTTTCCAAATCCAAAAAAATTCCCTCAGTTTTTACCATAATTTTCTCGCAAAATCAGCCAATATTTTAGCCAACCTTGTTACTTTTGTGGT
>CANEVP010000029.1 GCA_947442475.1 Rickettsiales bacterium | reverse complement strand
TTGTTAAAAATAAGACCAGTTCATAAAAGACGAATCAGCCAAGAGAGCTAGAAAATAGTAGCTTTAAAGAGTTTTAATAACAAGAAAATGATGCGAAAAATTACAGAAATTTAAATGAGGGTTTTGGGTGGATTTGCGACAGGCTCTTAATGGAACTGCTTTTGCAAAAAATAGAAGGCCACATTGCAGAGCAAGATTTAGTCACTGAGTTCTGTGCCCAAGTTGATGAAGATGGAAATACTCCGCTCATGGTTGCTGCCTATAGGGACAATGTTGAGATTATTAAACTAGCCCTGATATTGTTACTAACCCAACAAATCCAATTTCTACACCAATTAGCGCTTGAAAAATCTGGCTTTCAGAATCTCAGAACTTTGTCTGAAGCCGGAATTGATTTAGGCGCTCTAAACAACAAAAATAACCAGCAGCAAACTCCAATCACTATTGCCGCAACCAAAGGTCATAAACAATTTTTGAAAAGCCTGAGAGACGCTGGAGTTGATTTAGATGCCGAAGATAAATTGGGCCTTTCGGCAATTGCCCAAATTGCTAAAAAAATCTCGAATGTGGCGCCAATGTTTTTGCAAAATATTGAGCTTTCAATTCAATGTTTAAAGTCTGCCAGCGCAGATATTAATCATCTTAGCCAAGGTGGTCAAAACCTGCTCCATCTGGCTGCAATTGATGGCAATTCATGGCATTATTGATCTTTTGGATCGATATTTGACCGATGGTTTTGATATTAATTCCATCAATAACATTGGCGAAACAGCGCTAATTGAAACTGTTAAAAATAATCAAATCGCTGCCTGCGAGCTTCTTTTGCAAAAAAAAGCCAATCCTCAAATTCATGATTGCAGCTTTGGCGCAATTCACTTTGCCGCCTATTTTGGCCATAAAGAAATTATCGATCTGTTAATTGCAAATGATGCTGAGATTGACAGCTTAACTGAAAATGATGATTCGGCTTTAATGTTGGCTCTGCAAGAAGGTTACGAAGAAATCGCTCAAGCAATTTTACAAACAAATCCCGACGTCACAATTCAAAATAAAAAAGGCATTAGTGCGCTGCATTTAGCTGCAAGCCAAGGTTTTGCAACAATTGTGCAAGATTTAATCGTCAGAGGCGCCAACCCAAAAGCTGTTGGATTTAACAGCGCCAATCAAGAAGTAACGCCACTTGATCTTGCCGAAGACGAAGATGTGAGAGCGATGCTAGAATCGCAAAAATCAAAATTTGGCGCTAGGAGTCCGGAGCAATTGACTTCAAAAAAACCAAAAACATCTGAACTCTACAAGTAGTCGAAGGTCGCTTAAGCAATTTATTTAGAAGGTTAGAAAGCCTTACTTGCAATGTCTCTGCGACAAAATCCCTCTTTCCAATCAATTAAATCCACCGCCTCGTAAGCCTTGCTGCGCGAAGTTTCAAAAGAATCGGCACTTGCCACCACATTTAAAACTCGACCACCATTTGCAACAATTTTGCCATCTTTTTTGGCAGTTCCGGCATGTAAAATTTTCACACCGGCAACTTTTTTCGCCGCTTCCAAATTATTAATTTCCGTTCCTTTTTGATAGCCTTCTGGATAGCCATTAGCGCACATCACCACGCAAACTAATTTTTGCGTTTCATCAAATTCTACCACAACTTTATCTAAGTTTCCGTCAATTGCCGCTTCAATCAAATCGATAAAATCAGATTTAATTCTCGGCAAAATCACTTGGGTTTCTGGGTCGCCAAAACGCGCATTAAATTCCAAAAGTTTCGGGCCGTTTTTGCCTACCATTAATCCGGCAAATAAAATTCCAACAAATGGGCAACCTTCTTTTTCAAGGCCGCGCAGGGTTGGTTTGATTGTGGTTTCGATAATTTCAGCTTCCATTTTTTTGCTAACCAAAGGCGAGGGTGCGAAGGTTCCCATGCCGCCGGTGTTGGGACCGGTTTCGTTTTCGCCAACTTTTTTGTGATCATGAGCAAAGCCAAGTGAAACGAAGTTTTTGCCGTCGCAAATCACAAAATAGCTCACTTCGAAACCGTCTAAAAATTCTTCGATGATAATTTTTTTGCCGGCTTCACCAAATTTTCCAAGGAAGAATTCGGCAATATTTTCTTCAGCTTCTTGCAAATTTTGGGCGATGATTACGCCTTTGCCAGCGGCGAGTCCGTCGGCTTTAATGACGCAAGGAAAGCCTAGTTTTTTGGCAAATTCTACAGCAGGATCTTTTTTTAAAAAAACTTCGTAAGCCGCAGTTGGCACCGAATTATCGAGGGCAATTTTTTTCATGAAAATTTTTGAACCCTCAAGTTGAGCTGCTTTTTTGGAAGGGCCGAAAGCGCGAATTCCCGCTTTTTGCAAATCGTCAACAAGCCCTGCAACTAAAGGCTGCTCTGGGCCGACAAAAACGAAATCGATTTTTTCTTTTTGGCAAAAATCGATAATTTTTTGATGCTCATCGATTGAAATTCCTTCAACGATTTCAGCAATTTCCGCGATTCCGGCGTTGCCCGGTAGTGCAAAAATTTTCTCTAATTTTGGTGATTTTTTAAACTGCTCGCAAATTGCGTTTTCTCTGCCTCCAGAGCCGATGATTAGAATTTTTTTCATGATTTAAGTGATTGCCTGTTGAAATTTGCTTACCAAAAAAATCTAATTCATGAACCTCTATCCATCAACGTAATTTTAAAAAAAATGAGCCTCAAAGAACATACCGTAAAATCTTACGACAAAGATTTGCAATCAATTGCCGGAACCCTTGACGACATGGTAGGATTAGTGATTCAGTCAATCGAGATGGTAGCAAAAATGATTAAGTTGCGCGATGAAAGTTTTATCGAAGCAATTACGGCGCATGATTACAAAATTAATTCCCTCGATCATTTGATTGAGAAAAAAGTCACCGCGATGCTTGCGATGCGTCAACCAATGGCAGTTGATTTGCGCTACATTATTTCATCGCTAAAAGTTTCTTCAAACTTAGAGCGCAGCGGCGACCAAGCCAAAAGCATCATTAAGAAAATTGCTTTGATTGGTGCTGAAAAATTTGAAAGCGATGTTGAAGAATCGCTAATTTCAATGATCGAAAATTGCAAAAAAATGGTGCAAGAAGCCGTAACTTCATTCAACGACCAAGATGTTGATTTAGCTGAATTGGTTTTAAAACAAGATGACGAAATTGACCAAATTTACAGCGATCTTTTCAGAATTATGGAGCATGAAAATTTCAACAAAGAACAAGTAAAAAAACTTACCAACACGCTTTTCATCGCCAAAAGCTTTGAACGCTTGGCTGACCACTCAACCAACATTGCCGAGATCGCAAGCTTTGTTGTCACTGGAGAAATCAGATAATGCAAACACGCGAAGAAAAACGCGAATCCGGCCAAATCGCCAAGCGCGACAATAAAGATTTGATGGGTTTTGCCAAAAATTTTCCTAAAGAAAAAATGGAAAGAAAGCCCGACTGGATCCGCGTTAAAGCTCCAGTTTCTAAGGGTTACTATGAAACAAAAGAGATGTTAAATAAACACAAGCTACACACAGTTTGTGAAGAAGCTGCTTGTCCAAATATCGGTGAATGCTGGGCGCAAAAACATGCGACAGTGATGATTTTAGGATCGGTTTGCACCAGAGCCTGTTCGTTTTGCAATATTGAAACTGGCAAGCCCGACGCGGTAAATCCGCACGAGCCAGAAAATGTTGGCGATGTTGCTAAAGTTTCAGGACTAAAACACATTGTAATTACATCGGTTGATCGCGACGACTTGGCTGACGGCGGCGCAGACCAATTTGTAAAATGCATTGAAAGCGTGCGAAAAAAATCGCCACAAACCACAATCGAAATTTTAACCCCCGACTTTTTACGCAAAAGCGGCGCGCTAGAAAAAGTGGTTGCAGCCAAGCCTGACGTTTTCAATCACAATATCGAAACTGTGCCAGGTCTTTACGGCACTATCCGTCCAGGAGCTCGCTATTTTCACTCACTTTGGCTTTTAAAAAGCGTTAAAGAAATTGACCCATCAATGTTTACCAAATCGGGATTGATGGTTGGTCTTGGCGAAACCAAAGAGCAAATTTTGCAAGTAATGGATGACATGCGCTGCGCCGACATCGACTTTCTAACCATCGGTCAATATTTGCGCCCAACTCTACGTCACGCACCCGTAGATCGCTATGTTCACCCAGATGAATTCGAGCTCTACAAGAAAATGGCTTACAGCAAAGGGTTCTTGATGGTTTCCTCAAGTCCACTGACTCGCTCTTCTTATCACGCGGGTGATGATTTTGCTAAGATGCGAGATGAGCGGAATAAAAGGCTTTTATCGACCTCCTAAAACATACGTAGTTTTTCTAATGGAGTAGCTTCCTCTAATTTAGTACTTGAAAGTTTTGGATAAGGAGATGGGTTTCCTGTGGGGTTAAGTTCAATTTCAATTCTTAATTTAGTGATCTCAGTTTTTTTACCATCTTCCATATCCTCTAGACTTACTTCACCTAATTTTTTAGCTAAGGATTCAGAAATATTTACTTTAAATTCTTTAACCAAAATCATTGCCACGTCGTAATGTGTATTATTTAGCGCTGTCTCAAAAGACCTTTCTTGAGTGAGCGTGTTAACCGCATTTCTGTTACATCCGCTTTTAATTAGTAGGCGAGCAACTTCTCCGTGGCCATATTGACAAGCTATATGTAGAGCTGTTTGACCTTGGTTATTTTCACACTCTAAACCTTTCCCCCTCTGAATCACAAACTCTGCAGCCTTGCTGTAGCCATATTGGCAGAGCAAATGTAAAATTGTTGTTTGTGAATCGTCGGCAATATTGCTATCTAAATTTTGCACAATTCTTTTCACAAATGTTTCTCTCTGGGACATAAAAGCATTATATTGCCACGGGTCAACAACATCAAAATCATCACCAAACTCGACAATTTCTGCGTGACCACCTTTGCAAGCCAAGTGTAAACATGAGTTACCCTCATGATTTCTAGCATCAAGATTATTAGCTTTTGGCATTAATTCTTTTGCAATTTTTGCGTTTCCAGCTGCGCCGGCTAAATGAAGCGCCGTATTGCCAAAAACATCTCTGTCGTTGGGGTCAAGACCCAATTCTATTAATTTTAACGCAAGATCTGCGATAGCTACTTCTGCTTGATCATCTTGAGAGTTTAAAAAAACATTGTCGCACAAAAAGTGTAGCACATTTCTTTCGTTATCATCTTGGTAAAAGTTCTGCGACTAGATCAGTGTAATCTTTTATGCTTGAAATGGCGTCCAATCTCATAGAAATCAGATGCAATACAGACCTGTTACGCCCATCTCGGTTGTTAGGATTGGCTCCTCTTGCAACCAAAAGTTGAGTGCTAGCTGACTGCCAGCGACAATAATTGGCGTATTTTGATCGTCGTCTAATTGGTTAATATCAACTCTCTCATCCAAAAAACTTTTTGTAATTTCAAGGTAATCATCACCGTACAAACATATTGAATGAAGAGGATTCGGAGTTGAGGCAAAAACTTTTTTCATTTCCTCTAGCTCCAATCTCTCATCATAGGATTTTGTAGATTCGCTATCATTTCGACCAAAAGAAAGTGATGCAGAAGAGGAGGAATCTTACGAAGATGATGCGAAAGAAGATGTTTTAGACATAGGATTAAATCAAGTTGAGTAACTTTTCTCAAAAGTAGCCGTAATTTTTCCTACAGCTAATTCAAAAGTATGTACAAAATTTTAGTTAAATTCGAGGTGATTAAAGGAGGCGGATACAATTCTAGTTGGCTATTTTAGCAATAACTACTGAACAAAAACTTGGACGGACAATCGAGATTATTTTTTATCAAAAACTTCCCGCCCTAATTTCCGCAGAGTTTCCGCTAAATCTCGATCTTCAACTCCAGAAATCTTATCCGATAAAAAATCTTCTTGAGCCTGCAAAAGCTTGATTTCTCTCGCCTTATTGCTCTCAACAATTTTTGGTTCCTGCTTAATAATAATTTTTGAAATGGTTTTAAAGCCGTAAAAACCAGCGATTCTTTCGATGATTATTTCAGAATTACTTTCCAAAAAAAATCCCACCGCCGAGTTATAAACACCAATGGTCAACTTGCCGCCAACGCCCTTTTCTTTGCCTAAAGTCACCGCTTTTGGGTAGCAAAACTGAGCATATTTCTTGCCAATTACTTCCTGCCAATTTTTGACTAAATTATTGATTAAGATGAATTCTTTTTTGCTGCCTTGAAATAGCGGCTTAAGCAAGCTCGCCATTTTTTGCTCAATTGATTGTAAGCCGAAAGTTGCTTTAGACATTAGATAAAATTGTGGTTTTTTTGACGAAGAAATTAGGGAAATTTTTTGTAAAAAATTCTGCAGCTAAATTTAGTTTTTCTTCGCTTGCAAAAATCCCAAAACAGCTGGCGCCACTTCCCGACATTTTAGCAATTCTGGCGCTACAATTTTCTAAATTATTTAAAATTTCAGCAATCGCGGGCAGGGTAGAAATTGCTGGGATCTGCATGTCGTTAGGAAGATTTTTTAACAAATCAAAAACGTCTTTTTTAAGCAACTCCGCGGTTGCAATTTTTGGCGAGAAATTGCCGTTAAATTTGCCAAAAATTTCTTTAGTTGAAAATGCGATTCTTGGATTAATTAAAAGTGCAGGAATCGCCGCAAATTTAGTAAATTCTTCAATAATTTCGCCGCGACCTTTAACAATTGCCGCTTGGTTTCCCAGCAAAAAAGCAATGTCAGATCCAAAGTTTAGAGAGATTTTTTGCAGAGTTTCTTTACTCAAATTTAGAGCAAAAATTTCATTCAAAGCGCGCAAAAAATAAGCGGCGTCCGACGATCCGCCGCCAAGTCCGGCGCCAACTGGAATGTTTTTGATAATTTTAATGTGAAGCTTTTTTGAAATGCCAAATTCAGCGACAAAGAAATCTAAAATTCTGGTGAAGAGATTATTTTTTTGATCGATTGACTCAGCAAATTCCCCGGTGATTTCTAATTTAAATGCGTCGCTTTTTTCTACGATTAACTCATCTGCCAAATTCAAAAAGGCAAAAAGTGATTCCAACTCATGATAACCATCAGCACCCTTGCCCGTAATCTTTAGGAATAGATTAATTTTCGCTGGGCATTTGCGCATATTATTTCGCATTTAGCGCCACGCCGTAATTGCTGTTGCCGCGGCGTAAGAAGAGGTAGATTTTTTTGCCTGATTTTCCACCTTCCTCAATCAAAGTTTTAAGCTCCTCAATTGAAGCAATCGGCGTTTGATTAACCGATAAAATAATATCTCCCGCCATCACGCCTTTAGTTGCCGCTTCCGATTTCAAATTAACTTCTGCAACTAACACGCCTTGAAAACCGGCGTCCAAACTGCGCATTTTTTTAATTCCAAGACTAAGCTCAAGAACGCCAATTCCTAAAATTTGCTCTGAAGATTTAAAAGACTGGCGCTTTTCTGGAATTTTTACTTCAACCTTTTTAACTTCTTCATCCTTCATCCGCCCCACTTTAACCGTTACAGTTTTAGCTTTTCCGTGACGCAGCAAAGTGATTTTAGCATTTTTGCCAACCGGATATTTCGAAATTATTTTTGGTAAAATTTTCATTTCCAAAACTTCTGACTCATCAATTTTTACAATAATGTCAGTTGGCAAAATTCCGGCTTGGTCGGCGGGGCCGTCTTTAGTTACTTCAGTTACGAAAGCGCCTTTTGATTTTTCGGTTTTCATAGTTTCAGCAATTTCGTCAGAGATGTCTTGCACCGAAACGCCAATCCAGCCGCGCACCACTTCACCCTTGTCTTTAAGCTGATTCACAATTTGCGTTGCCGTTGAGGAAGGAATCGCAAAACCAATGCCCACACTGCCACCAGTTGGTGACAAAATTGAAGTGCTAATGCCAATAATTTCGCCTCTTAAGTTAAACATCGGGCCGCCGGAATTGCCGTTATTAATTGCGGCGTCAGTTTGAATAAACTCGTCAACTTGACCGTTATTTAAGCTTCGACCTTTCGCCGAAACAATGCCGGTAGAAACCGACATGCCAAGGCCGTAAGGATTGCCCACAACAATAACCCAATCACCAATTCTAGTTTTGTTGGAATCGCCAAATTTGACAAATTTCAGCTCTTTATCGGCGTTAATTTTAAGCAGTGCAATGTCGGTTTTTTTATCGATGCTGACGATTTTTGCTTTATGTTTTTCACCATTATTTAAGACGACAGAAATCTCGCTAGCCTCATCAATCACATGATTATTGGTCACAAGTAAGCCGTCTTTAGAAATAATAAATCCCGCACCAAATTCTTGATTAGTCGAAATATTGGAGGTGATTGAGATATTGACGACAGTTGGCAGCAAATCTTCAATCACATCTGCCAAACTACTCAAAGCTACTTGCTTGGGAGAGGTGACAATTTCTTTTTCGGCAGGTTTTTCATCAGCAGCAAAGGCTTTGGTTTGAATAGTTAGAGCGACGACTAGGAGTAGAATTTTTTTCATTACCTACTTCCAAAATACTTAAAAAATTCTCCCTCCGGAGAAATAACCATTTTGGTATTAGCTTGAAAAGCCTCTTTGTAAGCATTCATCGAGCGATAAAAATCAGCAAATTCTGGATCGCGACCGTAAGAATTGGCGTAGATTTTGATTGCTTCAGCTTCGCCATTTCCGCGCGCTAAATCGGCATTTTTTTTGGCATTAGCCAGCAAAATGGTTTTTTGCTTATCAGCTTCAGCGCGTACTTTAGCAGCCTCTTCAGCACCATTAGCGCGAATTTCTTTAGCCTCTTTTTCGCGTTCGGTTTGCATTCTGGCGTAAATCGCATCCGAGTTTTCTTTTGGCAAATCAGCGCGCATAATGCGCACATCAACAATTTTCACGCCAAAAATTTCTGACTCGTGACTAACCACATCTTTGATTTTTTGCATGATATTGCCGCGATCTTCGGTGAGTAATTTGCTTAAAATTTCTTCACCAATTACTTGGCGCAAACTTGAATCTAAAATGCCCGAAAGCTTGCTGGAAAGACCTTGGGTGCTGCGCACCGTGGTGTAAAATTTTAGCGGATCGGTGATTTGATATTTGGCAAAAGCATTAATTATTAAGCGTTTTTGGTCAGCCGCGATTACTTCTTGGTCAGCAATGTCGAGATCGATAATTCTTTTATCGAAGAAGAGTGCGTCTTGCAAAAGTGGCAATTTAAACTTGATTCCGGGCTTGTTGATGACGCGGATTGGCTCACCAAATTGTAAAATTAAAACCTGCTGGGTTTGGTTTACGGTAAAAATTGAGCTGAGGAAAATAATCATTGCTAGGGTTGCGATGATTAGAATTTTTTTGGTTTGGTTGGTCATGTTTTTAAAAATTAATTTGTTGTAGCTGCTTTTTTTCCCATCTCACTCATCGGAAAATAAGGCAACACGCCTGATCTTCCGGCACCTTTATCAATTAAAACCTTGTCAGCATCGCGGTAAATTTTCTCCATTGTCTCGAGATAAATTCTCTTCTTCGTCACTTGCTTCGATTTAGAATATTGATTGTAAACCGAGTTGAATCTGCCCGCTTCACCTTCCGCGTTGGTCACAACTTCTTGAGCAAAAGCTTGCGACTGTTCAGTCATTTGCGATGCGGTTCCGCGAGCTCTTGGAATAATGTCGTTAGCATAGCTTTGCGCTTGGTTAATTTCTTTTTCTTTATCGGCTTTAGCAGTTTGCACATCGCGGAACGCATCAATTACTTGCGCTGGCGGATCAACTCGGCGCAGCTGAACTAGCGTGATTCGCACGCCCGATTTATAAGAATCTAGAGTTTGCTGCAGCAAAACTTTAGTCTCATCTTCAATTCTTTTTTTACCATCACTCAAAGCATCGGCAATTGGCGTGCGCGCAATAATTTCACGCATGGCGCTTTCCGAGCTTTGGCGAATTGTTTGGTTTGGTTCAACAATATTAAAGACAAAATCAGTGATGTCAGCAATCTGCCACTGCACCTGAAACTCAATATCTACGATATTTTCATCACCCGTGAGCATTAAACTTTCGGCATCAAAATTTCTTTTTTCATTTTTGCGCGAATTAGATGTGAAGCCGAATTCTTCGGTGTTCACAGTGGTGACGCTTTTTTTAATTACTTGGCCGAAAGGATAGGGAATTGCGTAGTTTAATCCCGGAGTTGCCACTTTGTAAAACTTACCAAAGTAAAGCACCGCAGCGTTTTCATCAGGATTAACTTTGTAAACCCCAAGAGACATCCACAAAAGAATAAAACCCATTACAACAAGCCCAGAAATTGATTTCGGGGTTTTTTCAGAAAATTTTTTCCACTGATCGCCACCTTTGCCGCCGAATAAATCTTTGAAGAATTCGTCAATTTTTTTAGCAAAATCTTCAAAGCTTTCTTCGGGTGCTTTTTGTTTTGGCTGCTCTTTTTTGCCGCCACTATTGTTTCCGGCACTATTTCCACCATTATTCCACGGGCCCCAGGGGCCACCATTGGTAAAAAGTTTTAGCATTACTTGTTTGAATTATTGTTTTGAAGGAAGTGGTGATTTAGTTTTAGACCCCTCTTTTTCAATTACTTTTCTAAAAATGACAGAAAAAACCTTGGCCGATTTCATGCAACAAATTCCCGATGTCGTCGGTGTTAAAAAAATTATCGCCGTGGCTTCTGCTAAAGGCGGAGTAGGCAAATCGACAATTGCCTGCAACTTGGCCGTAAGCTTGAAGCTTGCCGGATTAAACGTGGCGCTAGTTGACGCCGATATTTATGGCCCCTCAATTCCGCATTTGATGAATTTGTCCAACAAGCCCGAACAAGAAAACGGCTTGATCCTGCCACTAATTTCGCAAGGCGTGAAATGCATTTCACTCGGATTAATGACCGACGCGGGATCAGCTGGCGTTTGGCGCGGACCGATGGTGACAAAAATTCTCTACCAATTAATCAGAAGCGTAAATTGGAAAAGCGACGGCAAAGAAGTGGACGTAATGATAATCGACATGCCTCCAGGCACGGGAGATGTTTATTTAAGCTTGGCCGAGAAATTTCCGGTGAGTGGTATTGTCATGGTTTCAACGCCACAAAGCCTTTCAGTGATTGACGTGGTGAAATCAATTGATTGCTTTGTAAAATTAAAAATTCCTGTTTTGGGCTTAATTCAAAACATGTCTTTCTTAGAAATTGCGGGAGATCGCAAATATTTATTTGGCAAAGATGGGGCTAAAAATTTAGCTGAAAAAATGGCGATTAAATTTTTAGGCGAAGTGCCAATTTTACAGGAAATTTCTGACGCAAGTGAAGAGAGGGTTTGTTTTGTGACCAAAAACCCAAATTCAGAAATTGCCCTTTTATTTAAAAAAATCTCTTCCGACATCATAAAAATATGAAAATTCTTTCCGGATTTCTGCTCTTAATTTTCACCTTTTCTTGCACCAATCACTGGAGCTACAGCGGTGCTTTTGGCCCACAACATTGGGGAATGTTGGAAGAAAATAAATTTTGTAAAATTGGTTACAATCAATCACCAATTGATGTTAAAGGCGAGTTCAAAGACGAAGAATTAAAATTTTCTTACCGTGAGTCTGCTGTTGAAAAAGAGCCGCAGCAGCACAACCTGCAAATCGAATTCGACAATAAAGACTTTGTCTTGCGCGCCAAGAAAAAATATTTGATCAGGCACATTGAATTTCATCACCCAAGCGAGCATTTAGTAAACGGTGCACCTCACTCGCTAGAACTGCAAATCTACCACAAAAGTGAAGATGAGCAATGGTTGGTTTTGGCAATTTTTTTAGAAGTAGGAAAGGAAAATCCTGAATTTAATCGCCTGACAAAATTCTTGTTAAACAAACGAGTTGAGGGGAAATTGGATCTTTCAAAAATCGTCAAAACTAACGACAAATTATTTTTCTACGACGGCTCTTTCACCACGCCGCCCTGCAAAGAAGGTGTCAAATGGTACATCTCCAAAACGCCGATACAAATTTCAAAAGAGCAAATGAATCAAATCATCAAGCTAGGGATTTTTGCGAAGGCAAATGCGCGGCCCACTCAGGCGTTTCATCCGGAAAAATACTAAAATATTCAAATCAAAAAAATGCTAGAAAACTTAAACTCCCCGCAGCGTGAAGCTGTGGAACATACCGATGGCCCGATTCTTGTTTTAGCGGGGGCTGGCACCGGAAAGACTAAAGTTTTGACGTCGCGAATCATTCACATTGTAAATACTTACAAAGCCTCTCCTTACCAAATTTTAGCGGTGACTTTCACCAATAAAGCTGCGGCAGAAATGAAAAAAAGAATTGGCGAAGCAATTGGCGACCAAGTGAATAATCTTTGGGTTGGCACTTTTCACTCAATTGCGGCGCGCATTTTGAGACGTCATCCAGAGGCTGTGGGCTTGCGCTCTGACTTTACAATTATTGATGACGATGACCAAACTCGTTTGCTCAAACAAATTCTTGCCGACTTCAATATTGATCCAAAACAGTTTCCGGCGAAGGGATATTTAAACCGAATTTCTCGCTTAAAAGATAAAGTTGTAACGCCGCAAGCCATTGATTCTGCTGGCTTTGAAGTGTCGCTACCAAAATTAAAAGATGTTTATGAAACCTATCAATCGCGCTTAAAAGCAATGAACGCAGCTGATTTTGGCGATTTGCTGGTGCACAATTTAAGCTTATTTGCCGCAGCTCCAGACGTGCTTGCTTATTACCAAGATAAATTTCGCTACGTCTTAGTTGATGAATATCAAGATACCAACAACGCCCAATATCAGTGGCTTTTGCGCCTTGCCGATGCGCACAAAAACATTTGCTGCGTGGGCGACGACGACCAGTCAATTTATAGCTGGCGCGGCGCTAACATTGCTAACATTTTGCGTTTCGAAAAAGAATTTGTCGGCGCCAAGGTGATTCGTCTTGAACAAAATTATCGCTCAACTTCACGCATTTTAAAAGCTGCCGATTCAGTGATTTCTAACAACAAAGAACGCCACGGCAAAACTTTGTGGACTGATGCAGGGCAGGGTGAAAAGGTAAAAGTTTTATCTTTTGTAGATGACAGAACTGAAGCTAGAACTTTGACCCAAATGATTAAAACCGCCATTGGCGCACAAAGATTTAAGCCTTCTGACATTGCCGTTTTAGTGCGCGCTGGTTATCAAACTCGCGCTTTTGAAGAAGCCTTCATTCAACATTCACTTCCCTACAAAGTGATCGGCGGCATGAAGTTTTACGAGCGTTTAGAGGTTCGCGATTCAATTGCTTACCTAAGAATTTGCGCCAATCCTGATGATGATTTGGCACTAAGCAGAATTGTTAATGTGCCTAAAAGAGGCGCTGGTGACTCAGCAATATCAGGCATCTACGAAAGATCGAAGCAGGAAGGAATTTCGTTTTTTTCAGCAATTAAAAGATCCATCGAAGAAAATTCTCTCAAAGGCAAAGCGCGCGACGCCTTGAAATTGCTGATTGAACAAATCGAAAAAACCAACGCCAAAATCGGCAGCGCTACTTTGGGCGAGCTAGCAAAAACTTTGCTCACTGAAGTTGGCTATATCGCAATGTGGAAAAGTGAAAACACTTTAGAATCGCAAGGACGCCTAGAAAACATTGACGAATTCATCGGAAGTTTGGGTGATTTTTCCAGCATGGTGGAGTTTTTGGAATATGTTTCGCTGATTGAAGCGCGCGAAGATAAAAATTTGGTAGAGGCAGTTAGTGTAATGACGGTGCACGCCGCCAAAGGTTTGGAATTTGGTTTAGTTTTTGTTCCCGGTCTTGAAGACGGACTTTTCCCAAGCGGCCGATCAATTGAAGAACGCAATGGCGTTGAAGAAGAGCGACGCTTAATGTATGTGGCAATTACTCGCGCTAAAAAAGAATTGGTTTTAACCCACGCCAAAAGTCGCTTTGTTTTTGGTGATTTTCAAATGCAAATGCCGTCGCGCTTTTTGAAAGAATTGCCCGCTGGCGAAGTTGACGCAGAAGAAGTTTTTTCGGCTGATAATTTTTCTTACGTTAGAAGAAATGATAGCGCCTCGTCGCAGATGTACTCAGCTCCGGCGCAAGTTAAGAAAATCGCGTCACCTTCTTCAAAAATGGAAGATGGCATTTCTGGCAAAAGAGTTTTTCACCAAAAATTTGGCTACGGCAAAGTCTTAAATATGGACGGCAATAAACTAGAAATCGCTTTTGAAAAAAGCGGCACCAAGATTGTCATGAAAGACTTCGTCACGCTTGCTTAAACACAAAAATTAAACATGAAAAAACGCACAGCATTTTCAGCTTTTGAGCTTTCGATAGTAATTATAATCATCGGACTTTTGATGGTTGGCAGCGTTAAAGGTATTGGCATGGTTAATGCTTCTAGATTGCAATCAGCTCAAGCTCTGACTCTCAACTCTCCAGTTGCTAATATAAAAGACCTATCTTTATGGCTTGAGACTACACTGGAGAGCAGTTTCTTAACCACTGAAACTTACGACGGAAATCAACTAACCACTTGGAAAGATATCAATCCGCAAGCAACTACAAAATACACTGCAACCACCACCGCATCTTCAGGCATAACTTACAAAGCACTTAGCGACATTTACAAAGTGCCGGCGATTTATTTTAACGGCACCAATACCGCCGTCTTGACTCTAACAGATGTTGTTGGAACTACTCCGCTTTTTACACCAGATAATGCTTTCAGCTTTTTTATCGTATCGAAACTAGATGACGGACCGGCCAGTAATAAAATAATATTTTCTAACGGCGATGCTTCGGCTTGGGGATTTGGGTTGTCTGGATCGCAAGGCAGCAGAACTCGCCGCTTTATTTTTGCCGGCGGCTCGGATGTTGATTCTGCAACAACTACCGCTTCAACTAATGCTGAGGTTATTTCTGCAACTTATGAGGGCGGTACTTCCGGGGCGATTAAATTATTTACGAACGGAGCTGCTGAAACCTTAGCTTCTTTAACCGCAACAGCTCCATCTCCTGCAACCGGATTTTACATCGGAAATAAATCCTTGGGCAGCCCTTGGACTGGCTACATTGCCGAAATCATTATTTTTAAAAGAGTTTTAAGCGATTATGATCGCAAGCAAGTTGAGAAATATCTGGGGCAGAAATATGGAATTAGGGTGGTTAACTAAGCTGCTGCTTCAACATCAATTACCTTTTCAATTCTGCGCAGCTTAGAAACATCAGCTTCATCAAGGCAGTATTTTTGAGACAATTCAACTTTGGTAATATTTTTTTCACCAACAATTGAGAGAAAAACCGCCGTGGTTTTTTCTGCATTTGTCGTCGCTAAACATTGAGAAAGTTGCACTTTAATGCCAAAAACCGGATCGCGCGACTTAATAATAATATCGACTTTTGATAAAGTTTTTTTCACCGGTACAGCCACAACTTGTTGGGGTTCTGGCTTTGTCGTTTCTTGATTTGGCCTGCTGAAATTTGAATTATTATTTCGATTATAATTATTGCGGGCGGGTTGTTTTTTAATGTCTTCGAAATCTTTTTCTTGGGCTTTCGTATTTTGCAAAAAATCTTCGAGCTTTTTGACTTCGCGAATTAAAATTCGCACGCCACCTTCATCTTTCTTAACCAAGCATTCCAACGATATCGCACTTCCGTCAACTAAAATATCTCGCGCCGAGGTAATGATTCCTTCATCAAAAATCATTGCCTCGTAAATTCCGTAAGGATCAGAAATTGACATGTAAGCAAAACGTCCGCGTGGCCCAGAGCGGTGTTTGCTGCCCGCAATGACGCCCGCCATTTTTATCAAATTATTATCTTCCAATTCATCACGCTCGAGCTTGTCAGAAAAAATCACGCCACGCTTTCTAAGGTCCGATAGACTGTCATCAAGGGGGTGTTCGTTTAAAAAAAATCCAAAAGCTTCAAATTCTTTTTGTAGGCGCTCAACTTTAGTCCAATCTTGCGTCTTTTTTAATTCAGGCTTGGCGTTGGCGTCCATAAGGCCACCAAATAAGCTCATTTGGTTTGAAGTTGCCTCTTCAGTTTTCTCGGCGGAGTAAGCAGCTAAAACGTCAAAAGACTCAGCAACTTGACGACGATTTTTTTGCAGCGCATCAAATGCGCCAGCTTTGGCCAATGCTTCGATTGATTTTTTATTGATTGAGCGGGGATTAAGGCGTTCGGCGAAATCGTAAATATCAGCAAATTTTCCGCTAGCGTCGCGCTCTTTAATCGCGGTTTCCATCACGCCAAAACCAACGGCTTTGATGCCGCCAAGTCCAAATCTGATTGCGAATTTTTCCTGCTGCATGGTTTTTAAGAAATGAAAAATAAGATCAGGATTCCAACCGCAATTCTGTAGACGCCAAAGGGAATGAAGTTGTGTTTGCTGACAAAATTAATGAACCATTTAATCACTAAAATTGCTGAGAAAAAAGCGGCGAGCAATCCAACAATAATCAACTCGATATTTGCAACAGTAAGCTCAGAAGAGTTTTTTAAAAGATCGTAAAGACTCGCCGCACCAATTGTTGGAATTGCCAAAAAGAAAGAAAATTCTGTCGCGGCTTTACGATTTAAACCAAGCAAAAGCGCACCAATAATGGTGGCGCCAGATCTTGAAACACCAGGAATCATTGCCAGCGTTTGAAACAAGCCAATTTGAAAAGCGGTTTTTGGTTTGATATTTTCCAGTTCAAAAACTTTCGCTTCTCTGGGCTTTCTCTCGATTAGAATCATCAAAACGCCGCCAATAATTAAGGTGAGGGCGATGACAAAATTTGAGAAAAGAAACTGTTTAATAAAACCGTGCAAAAGCGCGCCTAAAAAGGCAGCAGGCAAAAATGCTAAAGCCAGATTAATAGCAAATTTTTGCTCAGATTTTTGCTTTAAGTTGAAAATTACGCTAAAAATTTTTTGACGGTAAATCACGCAAATCGCCAAGATCGCGCCAAATTGGATGACGATTTCGAAAAGGCTGTTTTTGATGGTTTGAAAATCAATTAGATAAGACGAGATCAATAAGTGCGCGGTTGAAGAAACCGGGATGAACTCTGTTAAGCCCTCGATGATTCCGAGAAAAATGGCTTTGAACAGATCAGCTAAATGAAGCACTTGGATAAAAAAGAAAAGATGGTACCTCCGATCCGAATCGAACGGACACGTCCCAGGGGACAATAGATTTTGAGTCTATCGCGTCTACCAATTCCGCCACAGAGGCATTTAAATAAAGTCTTTAAATGTAGGTAGTAAGTTTAGAGCAAAAATTTGGCCAAGAAAGTTTGAAACTTGTGAAAGATTCAAATCCTTCTTGGCCAAACCCAAAAGTAGAAAATCTAAAAAGTCAAAATTTGGGAGGCGCACTTTAGCAAAGCCTCAATTTAAAAGTCAAAAGGCTTTAACGAGATCCACCAACTTTTTTTACCAAGCTTGCGCAAAAGGCTGTCTTTTCTGCGGCACTGCATAAGAAGAATAAGGGGGCTGAAGAAATGCAGTCCAAAGAATTTGATACGTAATTTGCTTTCGTAGAAAAACAAAAAATAACCGAGCACAAATCTAACTCAGAGCGCTACATTAGAGAATTTGCAGAACCTCAACTTCTTATTATATAGTTTAACATAATAGCACTTATGTCTTTAATAAATGTCGCAAAAAAGAGCATCTCTAGTCATAAAACTTGGCAACAACTTGGTGCTTTTTGCTTTTTTGCTTTTGATCTGCGCTCTTTTTATCTTTTTTGAATTTTAATTTGCTTAAGTTCGGCTTTAATTTTTTCTTACAAAAGTTACCGCTCATATTTTAGAGATTTTAACCTTGATTCTGCGCCATTTCCCAGATCTTTTGAACCGCGCAAATCAAGTGAGCTTATCGTCGCTAAGTAAACGAACTTACTGTTTGGTTGTGGCAAATAAGTGAAGTCCGAGACCCAAGCTTGATTAGGCCTGCTCACAACCGCTTTAGCAAAAAGATTTGTATGGCGATTAATGCTTGATAAATCGCGGTTACTTCTAACTTTTGGCTGGCGATTTAGAGACCTTCTCGCCTTTATTCCAAAGAGCTTCATCACACGATGAACGCGCTTGTGATTAACTCCTAAAGCAATGGCAATACGTCGATAGCCATAAGCTTTGTGCTCTAAAATCACTGCCTCAATCTTGTTTTTTAACTCAAGATCTTTTGCCGGAAGTCTTGGCTGGTAATAAAGATTTTGCCGAGAAATTCCAATTTGTTCTGTGATAGCAGATTTGCCAGCAACAGACTTTCTGCCACAAGACTCTTTCTCTTGGGCAGATGAAGAAAAATGCTTCACGATTGCTTTTTTCTTAGCGCTTTTTTTTCCCGAGTTTTGACTCAGC
>CANEVP010000028.1 GCA_947442475.1 Rickettsiales bacterium | reverse complement strand
GCCGCAGACTTTGGAAGAACTGCGAGAGAAAGCTCTCCACCTCCCTCGCAATGATTGAATTGGCGTTTGTGAGGTTGTTGCTTGTTTGGTAAGAAAGACTTGGGACGGGTTCTAACTCGCAATTTCTTACCATCGCCAATCAATTTTTTACGAAATTCTGGCAAAATATTCTTGCAGAAATCATCCACCAAACAAAAGATTGGCGTTAATTGCATTCCAGTCATTTGAGCCTAATTGGTTGTTGAAGTTAGAATCCAACCAACCTCTTAAAGGCTTGAATGTATTGGGTGCAAGAGGTTTTTTGCTTAAGCGTTGTTGGGGTTAAACAAGGTTAAGTGCGGCCTAAAATCTTGCGGCTGTAAAGGTTCTTATCTGAAACATGTTGAAGATGCGATTGGGAAATCAGCAAGAAACCTCAAAACTGTAAAAGGTGATAATTTTTTAACTGGAAAAAATAATATTGAACAAACTGGCGTTGGTAAGTTGGTGAGTCAGATAATTAAAATTTCCTAATTGCCAAAGCTTCTTCACTCCTCCTCTTAAAACAATCCAACAATCTTAAAAAATGTTCAAAAAACTTCGCACCTCGCTTTACCTGCAAGTTCTACTTGCCGTAGCGGCGGCAATTATTTTTGGCTGCCTTTTCCCTGAGGCGGCGCAAAGCATGAAGCCTTTGGGAGATGGTTTCATCAAGCTGATTAAAATGTGCATTCCGCCGGTGATTTTTTGCACAATTGTTAGCGGCATTGTTGGCGGCTCTGACTTAAAAAAAGTTGGAAAAGTTGGAATTAAAAGTCTGATTTATTTTGAAATTTTAACCACCGTAGCATTGGTAATTGGTTTGCTGGTGGCGCATTTTTTAAAGCCGGGAAGTGGCATGAATATTGACGCTGCAACCCTCGATGCTGCGGCAGTAAATGATTACGCAACGGCGCACGCGAGCTTCACTGATTTTTTGCTCAACATCATTCCCACCACAATTTTTCAAGCTTTTGTTAGTGGTGAAATTTTGCCGATTTTGTTGGTGGCAATTCTTTTTGGATTGGCCTTATCTTCGGTTAAAAGCCGCGCTGGTCTTGTGGTTTCGGGCATTGGCGAGCTTTCGCAAATTCTTTTTAAAATAATTTCTTACTTGATGAAGTTGGCTCCAATTGGCGCATTTGGTGCCATGAGCTACACCATCGGCAAGTACGGCATTCATGCTTTGGCGCCGCTTTTAAAGTTGATGATTTCTTTCTACGCCACTTGTATTTTTTTTGTGATTTTGATTTTAGGCGCAGTTTTAAAACTTTGCGGATCCAGTATCTTCAAGCTTTTGTGCCACATCAAAGACGAAATATTTTTGGTACTTGGCACTTCATCTTCAGAATCAGCTCTTCCCAATTTAATGACAAAAATGGAGCAGTTTGGTTGCCCAAAATCGATTGTTGGTTTGGTGGTTCCAAGCGGCTATTCATTTAACCTCGATGGCACCTGTATTTACTTCACAATGGCGATTATTTTTTTGGCACAAGCTTTAAACATTGATTTGTCTTTGGGTCAAATTTTAAGCGTGATTACGATTTTGCTGGTGACTTCAAAAGGTGCGGCGGGCGTCACCGGTAGCGGCTTTGTAACGTTAGCTGCAACGCTTTCGGTGGTGCACACCATTCCGCTTGCGGGTCTGGCACTAATTTTGGGAATTGACCGCTTCATGTCAGAAGCGCGCGCCATCACTAATTTGATTGGAAACGCCACGGCTTGCGTGGCGGTTTCGAAATGGGAAAAAGAATTTAAAAAATAAAAACAAAAATGGTATTCAGCTCAAACCTTTTCCTCTTTGCTTTCTTGCCGCTAACCCTGCTGCTTTATTTTATTTTGCCAAAAAATCTGGCGACAAAAAATATTCGCAACAGCGTGCTTTTAGTGCTGAGTTTAGTTTTTTATTCTTGGGGCGAGCTGCATTACTTGTGGCTTTTGCTGCTTTCAATTACGGCGAACTATTTTTTTGGAATTGCTATTGGCAAAAAACAAAGCAAGCGCGCCAAAGATTTTATTATTTTTGCGGCAGTGGCGGTGAACCTGGTGCTACTTGGTTATTTTAAATACGCCAATTTCTTGTTTGAAAATCTCAACCAGTTTTTTTTAACCCAAATTGCCAACGAAAAAATCCACCTGCCAATTGGAATTTCTTTTTTCACCTTTCACGCCATCTCCTACTTAATCGACATTTACCGCGGCAAATGTCGGGCGCAAAAAAACATTTTTGATTTGGCGCTCTACATTTCTTTCTTTCCGCAATTAATCGCCGGACCAATCGTGCGTTACAACGCCATTGAAAAATATTTGGGCGAAAGGCGTCACAGTTTCTACGCTGCAGCGCAAGGAATTCGCCGTTTCATCATCGGCTTGGGTAAAAAAATCATCATCGCCAATCCTTTGGGAGAATTTGCTGACGCGGTTTTTACTTCGCCAATTCTTGACTTAAACCCTGCAATTGCTTGGGCCGGACTTGCCGCTTACAGCTTGCAAATCTACTTTGATTTCTCGGGCTATTCCGACATGGCGGTTGGTTTGGCGCGAATTTTTGGATTTAAATTTCCCGAAAATTTCAACTACCCCTACATTTCGCGATCAATTAAAGAATTTTGGAGAAGATGGCACATGTCGCTTTCTGCTTGGTTTCGCGACTATGTTTACATTGCTCTGGGTGGAAATCGCGTTTCACTTGCGCGCCAATATTTCAATTTAGTTTTGGTGTTTTTTCTTTGTGGATTGTGGCACGGCGCTAGTTGGAACTTTGTGATTTGGGGCATGTTTCACGGGTTTTTCTTGGTTTTTGAGCGGGTCAGAATTGGCAAAGCTTTTTTAAATTTTCTGCCGAGTTTTGCGCAACATTTCTACGCCATTTTCGTCATCATGATCGGTTGGGTATTTTTTCGCAGCCCCAATTTAACTCACGCAATTGCTTTTCTAAAAATGATGTTCGTGGGCAGTAGATCTGGCTGGGGCTTTAATGTGGTGGCACAAACAGCTCAGTCACACTTTGTTTGGATGGCGGCTGTTTTGGCTTTCTTGGGCGTTTCGCCAATGCTGAAAAATCTGGTGGCAAGATGGCAAAAAAATAAAGTTTTTGCTGCTGGTTTTGATGGCTTTCTGATTTTGGTTTTTATTTTCGCAATTGTCAGATTGTCAGCCGCAACTCACAATCCATTCATTTACTTTCAGTTCTAGGCATGCGGCAAAATAAAATTCTCATTGCCTCATTTGTTTTGATTTTGCTGCTGCCCGTGCTCGACAATATTTTTCATTTTTCTCCGGTTAAAGTTTTGTTTGAAAAACGCCCGCCCGTGACTTTGCCACCTTTGCCGAAAACTTTTTTGGAAGCTGAAAAATTCTGCCAAAAATTTGAAAACTTTTTTAACGACAATTACGGCTTTAGAAAAACTTTAATCAAAAGTAACAGTCGCTTAATGGATGAGGTTTTTGGTGAGTCGGTTAATGTTCGCACCGTGATTGGCAAGGATGGCTGGCTCTTTTTTGAAAATCACAAATCATTGCTTGATGCGGTTGGTAAGGCAGAAATTAGTGACAAATTAGTTGCAAGTGGGGTGAGAGTTTTTGGTGAAAATTGGCAAAAAATGCGCGCCAAAAACATTGATTATTTGTTGGTGATTGCATCCGACAAAGAGACGATTTACTCAGATTTTTTGCCTGAATACATTACTCCTAAAGGCCCGCATCGTTTAGATAAATTTTTGGCGGCGCTTAAGAAAAAATACCCTGATTTTCCGGTGTTAGATTTGCGACCAACTTTGCTTGAGGCGAAAAAAAATGAAATCATCTACCACAAAACCGACACTCATTGGAACATGCGCGGCGCTCATTACGGCTATCTCGAAATTATGAAAATGCTAAAAATTGCGCCGCATCCACGTAGCGAATTTTCCAACAAAGAAGACGAAATGTTTTTGGGAGACATTTCGATGATTGGCAGCATTGATGCTAAAAATTTGAATTACGATTTGGTGGCTAATTTTAAAAAAACTGCAGTCTCGGTTGCGGTTTCGGAAGTAGAGCGAAAAAAATTCAAAGAGTTTGAAAGTTTTGCTGCTGAAAACAAAAATCTGCCGGTGCTTTTTGTTGAGCGTGATTCTTTTTTTAACAATTTGCAGCCTTTGGTAAATGAGCATTTTTCGCAAAGTTTTTACGTAAAAGGTTTGGCTGGGAGAATTAACGGCGAGGTTGTTGCAACTTACCATCCCACAGTGGTGATTCAGGAATTTATCGAGCGCAACATTGAAAATATTTTAACTAAATGCGAGACAGATGAGAAAAAATAAAATCCTGATTTTTGCTTTTGCCTTGCTTGTGACTTTGCCGGTGCTCGACAATATTTTTCACTTTTCGCCGGTGAAAGATTTGTTTGAAAAGCGCCTGCCGGTGGCTTTGCCAAGCGCACCAAAAACTTTTTTGGAAGTGAAAGAATTTCCTCAGAATTTTGAAAAATTTTTTAACGACAATTACGGTTTTCGTAAAAGTTTAATCACGATTAACAGTCGTGTCATGGACAAGATTTTTAATGAATCTCCCGATTCGCGCGCGGTGGTTGGCAAAGACGGCTGGCTTTATTTTGACAACCACAATTCGCTGCTTGATGCCGCGGGCAGGGCGCAAATTAGCGATGAATTAATTGAGCGAGGAGTAAAATCTTTTGGCGAAAATTGGCAAAAAATTCGAGCTCAAAAAATTGATTACTTGCTGGTGATTGCGGCAGATAAAAGCACGATTTATCCAGAATTTTTGCCAGATTACATCACGCCAAAAGGACCGCATCGCATGGACAAATTTTTGGCAGCGCTGAAGCAAAAATATCCAGATTTTCCAGTTCTTGATTTGCGTCCGATTTTGCTTGAGGCCAAAAAACAAGAAGAAGTTTACCAAAGAATAGACACTCACTGGAGCAAGCCGGGAGCGCATTATGCTTACGTTGAAATTGCCAAGCTTTTGAAATTTAAGCCCCATTTGCGCAGTGATTTTAAAATTTTGGCGGACGGTTACGTCAGCGGCGACATTGCGCAAATTATGAATTCTGATGCAACCGAATTGAACGTTGAACTAGTGCCGCAATTTGAAAGAAAATCGCACATTTACGAGGCGCCAAAAGTTGCTAAAGAGCAATTTCACAAGCCGATGTTTTTTGAAAATAGCGACAAAAATTTGCCGGTGCTTTTTGCTTACAAAGATTCTTTTTTTGGCAATTTGACCGAGTTTGTTTCGGAGCATTTTTCGCAAAGCGCTTACATCAATGAATTTCCTTGTGATCTAAACTACAAAATCTTAAAAAATTACCGCCCAAACGTTGTGATTCAAGAGTTCTGGGAAGGTCGGATCGAAGTGGTTTTGAGCCAATGCAAGCAATAATTTACCTTAGTTAAAAATGCCTAATCAAATTTTAGAAAACTTAAAAACGCTTCTGCAAGTTCCTGATCTTGCTTCCAAAAAATGGATCTTTGAGCAGTACGATTCACAAGTGATGAATGACACGCTCTACACTCGTGGTGATGCCGCAATTGTGCGCGTTCATGGCACGCAGAAAGCACTAGCAATTTCAACTGATTGCACGCCGCGCTACGTTGAAGCTGATGCGTTTGAAGGTGCTAAACAAGCAGTTGCAGAAACTTACAGAAACATCTCAGCAGTTGGCGGCAAGCCTCTTGCAATTACCAATTGTTTGAATTTTGGCAATCCGCAAAAGCCCGAAATCATGGGCCAAATTGTGCGTGCGATTCAAGGCATTACCGAGGCTTCAAAAGCTTTAGATTACCCGGTGGTTTCAGGTAACGTTTCACTTTACAACGAAACTGACGGCAAGGCGATTCAGCCAACTCCGGCAATTGGCGGCGTTGGATTGTTGAAAGATTTTCAAAAAAGATGTGATGCAAAATTCAAAATGGTTGGCGATGAAGTTTTTGTAATTGGCAAAAATTTGGGCCACGTTAATTGCTCACTTTTTGAGCGCGAAATTTTGAAAATTGACGGCAAAAAAAATCCGCCAAAAGTTGATTTGCTTGAAGAGAAAAAACATTCTGAATTTGTTAGAGAGTTGATCGAATCTTCTAACATCAACGCTTGCCACGATGTTTCGGATGGCGGTTTGTTGGTGGCTTTGTTTGAAATGTCTTCTGACAAAATCGGCTGTGACCTTGATGCCGTCGCAATTGTGGGTGAGGCTAATGAAATTTTATTTGGTGAAGATCAATCGCGTTACCTAGTAGCGCTTGACTCTGCGATGGTTGCTGAATTTAAGAAAAAAGCTGAGAAGAAGGGGGTTTCTGTTTTAAAAATTGCCGTGACCTCAAAAGATAAAATCCGCATTGCAAATGCTGAAGTTGAAATCAGAGAGTTGAGACAACTTAATGAAGCAGTTTTTGAGAGGAAGTTTTCTTAAAATAAATAACTCAATAGGTCCTTTAAGCAAAGCAGGTAGTGCGTCGTCGAAGGGCTGTGACATCCAATTTCAGGACCTTCGACGACGCACTACCTGCTTTGCTTAAAGGACCTATAACTTTTTTCGATCTATATTTAACCCCATCCAATGTCCTCCAAGACCTTCCGTTACGCTGCCATAGCTCTGCGAATTTTAGAGAAACTTTTAGGTTCGAACTTCACGGTAAGTGGCTTAGAAAAACTGCCACAAAAGCCGGTAATGTTTGTTGCCAACCATTTTACGCGCGCTGAAACTTTTTTTGTTCCTTACTTAATTTACAAATACACTGGACGCCAGATCAGATGTTTAGCTGATTCTGGGCTTTATCACGGAGCACTGGGTCGCTTTTTAGAATCAGTTGGAACCATCTCAACCAAGCATAAAAATCGCGACAATGTCATCATCAAAGACTTAGTCACCGGTGATTACGATTGGATGATTTATCCAGAAGGCAGCATGCTCAAAAGCAAAGAAATCAAAGAAGATTCTGGCTTTGTCAATTACACGCCAAACCGCATTGGGCCCGTGCGCACTGGTTCAGCAGTTTTGGCACTAAAATCACAAATTTATCGCACCGACATCATCGAGGCTTTTGAGGCTGGTGATTTGGAAACTCTCAAAGATTTTGAAACTAATTTTGACATCACTTACCAAAATAATTTTAAAGATCTAAGCACTCAAATTGTGCCGCTAAACATTACTTACTACCCGCTGCGTCCGGGTAAAAATAAAATCCAACAATTAGCAGCAAGGCTGGTCAAAAGAATTCCTAAGCAAGTTGCAGAAGAGTTGGAAATCGAAGGTAATTTGCTTTTGGGTGCTGACATCAACATCAATTTTGGCGATCCATTAAATCTGGCAGATTACATCAAATCAGCGCGGGACTTGATTGGTCAGCTGCCAATCATCAAAGAAGAAACCAAAACCAATCTACTTTTGCGCTACTTCAAAACGCGCCTCACCAACGAATTCATGGCCAAAATTTACTCCGATATTCAAGTGAATCTAGATCACATTTTTGCGGCGGCGTTAGGATATTTTGAAGAAGAAGAAATTGAAATTAATCACCTCAAAAGAGTGATTTATTTTTCTGGCGCGATGATCCACGGCTGCGGTAAATACCGCATCAATCACAGTGTCTTTGAAGAAAATTTGATGAAAATGTTTCTCGATGAGCCGCATCATGATTTCGACGGAGTTTACGAATTAGCCAAAAAACAAGGCATCATCGAAGAAATTTCTTACAGCAGAATCAGAATCAAAAAAGATCTTTTAGCCAAGCAGTATGACTTTCACGAGATTAGACTGGAGAACTCGTTGCATGTGGTAGCAAATGAATTTGCTTTGCTTGACACCGCCAGCGCCATTGTTCGCAGAAGTGTTAAAATTAAGGACGAAGAGTTGCGTCAAAAAGTTTTTCACGAAATTCACAAACGCGATTTGGAAATTTTTAATTCGGATTACGAAATTTATTTCGACGAAAAATTATCCAAAGATAAATCGGTTGGCTCGCCGTTTTTTCTTGATTCACGCGCCAAAGTTTCTTCGCAAGTTCGCGGTGTTGGCGTGATAGTTTCGCATGGCTACAAGTCAGCGCCCAAAGAAGCCGAAGCTTTGTCGCAATTTTTAAATGGCTTCGGTTTCAAGGTTTACGGCACAAGGATGAAAGGCCACGGCACCGCGCCAATTAATTTGAAAGACGTTACCTGGGAAGATTGGTATTTCGGCATGCAGCGTGGATACGCGGCTTTGCAAAATATTTGCTCAAAAATTGTCATTGTTGGTTTTTCAACCGGTGGGCTTTTGGGTTTGCTTTCTTGCGCGCGAAAAAATCACTCAGCAAAAAAATTAGCCGGAATTGTCTCAATTAATGCCGCTCTAAAATTGCTCGACATCAAAACCAAAATGGTTCCAGGAATTAACGTTTGGAACGAGATGTTGGAAAAATTACGCATCGAAAAAGGTCGCTTTGAATTTGTTGATGATCTGCCGGAAAATCCGCAAATCAACTACAGTCGCAACTATTTGAGAGGTGTGGAGCAGTTAGGAAAACTAATGGCGGTTTGTGAAAAAAGCCTACCTATGGTTTTGACCAATGCTTTGATTATTCAGGGTAAAAAAGATCCGGTGGTGAACCCAATCAGTGGTAAAATTATTTACGAAAAAATTCACTCGAGCGAAAAGTTTTTATCCGAGTTAGATTTTTCTAATCACGTGATTATCAACGGTAAGGAAAAGGAAGAAGTGTTTGAAGAAATAAGAAAGTTTTTTGCCAAGATAAAATTGATTTAAGAATTAAGATTTAGTCTTTTAAAAAAAGACAAAATCCGCGTCACAATTTACCAAGCTCAAACACATTTTCATGAAATCGAAATTTACAAAAAAGCCAGAGCAGGAAATTGAAGATGATGATGTTGATGTAGAATCAACTGGCCCGGCGATTGCAGCAGCGAAAAAAAGTAAAGTGGCTGTAATTGCTGCCTCTTCGATTTTGATTACTGTTGTGGTCTATTTTTTGTTTTTTAAAGGTGACACTAAATCAGAAAAATTAGAAGAAGTTGCAACTCCCAAGCCTTCAGTAGTAGCGCCAAGCGATGAAGGCAAATCGCCATTCGAACTTGAAACCAAAGAAGTCTCAAAAGATGAAGAAAATCCGGCAATTTTAGATAAGCCTGCAGCTCCAGAAATTCCGACTTTGCCGGATTTACCGGCGGAGGCAATTCCCCAAGATCCAGTTCCTTTACCGAGCGATCCAGTGCAAAATCCATTAGTTCTTGACCCAACCAAGCCGGTGACTAACCCAAATCAACAGCCAGCGCAACCAATTGCCTCAGAAAGCAAAGAGCCAGTCGAGAAGAAAAAAGAAGTTAACCCGCGTTACGCTCCAATCATTGTTTTTGGTGCCGGTGTTGGCGCTGCTGGCGCTGGAGGTAGTCCGGCGCGTAGTGTTGGTTACGACAATAACATCGTAAATCTTAACCAAGATCCAATTGAAGCTTTGGAAAAAACCAAAGCCGGAGTTGCTGCAACCTACATTAGTGATAGAGCTCACACTATTGCTCAGGGTAAATTGCTGACAGCGGTTTTGGAAACGGCGATTAACACTGAAATTCCTGGATCAGTTCGGGGCGTGGTTACTCGCGACGTTTACGGTGAGGCGGGAAATGAAGTTTTAATTCCGCGCGGTTCGCGATTATTTGGATCTTACTCAAGCAAAGTTACGCAAGGCCAGGGCCGAGTTGAAATTAGCTGGTCTCGTTTAATCAGGCCAGACGGGGTTGATTTGTCGATTAGTTTCAACGCCTCAGATCAATTTGGTAGATCGGGAATTCCGGGTGAAGTTGACAGTAAGTATGGCTCGATCATCGCCAGCTCAATGTTGACCAGTATTTTGGCAGTTGGTGGTGTGGCAGCGGCGCAAAAACTTTTGACCAACAATGCTTCAACCACAACTACAACTAACCCAACTCAAGGCACCACAACCACCACGGGAAGCGCCACCAACCAAGCGATTTACGATGTTAGTAAAACCATCATCGACACGGTGGGTCAGGTTATTGGCAATACGATTAATGTCAGTCCAGTGATCCGTGTTCCTCAGGGCACCAGAATTACCGTCATCGTTAATTCTGACATTACTGTTCCATCACTTAGCACTAAATAGTCATGAACAAAAAACTGATAAATATTCACTTAATTTCCGACTCAACTGGCGAAACTTTAAGCTCGGTGGCGCGTGCCGTCTTGTCGCAATTTGAAGGCGTTGAATCTAATGATTTTATTTGGCCACTAGTTCGCACCAAACAAGAACTAGAGCGCGCCATGGATTCAATTGCCAAAGATCCAGGCATTGTGATGTACACCATTTTAAATGACGATTTGATCGAGCCGCTAAAGCGCAAATGCTACGAAATGAAGGTGCCATGTATTCCGGTTTTATCTCACATCATCGGCGAATTTTCTAATTATTTGGGCATGCATATCAGCCACACCGTGGGTCGCCAGCATTTGCTTGATGGTGAATATTTCTCGCGCGTTGAGGCGATTAGCTACACTCTAACTCACGATGACGGCCAATCGACTTGGGATTTGTATGACGCTGACATCGTAATTGTTGGCGTTTCGCGCACCTCAAAATCACCAACTTCGGTCTATCTTTCTTGTCGTGGTCACAAGACTGCCAACGTGCCTTTTGTCTCCATCGAAACCATCCCGCAATCGATTTACGATTTAAAAAAACCGTTGATTGTGGGCTTGATGATTAATCCAGAAAAATTGGTGCAAATAAGGCAGACGCGCCTAGCTTCTTTGGGTCAAGAAATGGGGACTGATTACGTTGATATTGAATCAATAAAAAATGAAGTTACAGAGTCTCGTAAACTGTTCGCTAAACTGAATTGCCCGGTCATTGACGTTACCAAAAGATCAGTTGAAGAAACCGCCGCAAAAATCATCCAATTGCTCCAAGAAAAAAGACTCAAAGAGAAAAAATAATCAAAATTTACAAAGACATGAATAAGCGCAATATTTTAATCGTGGATGATGAGCCTACCCAATGTAAGGTTCTTGGCAAATTTATTAATGACCTAGGACATAATCCGATGATTATGACTAGTGGCATGGAGGTGGTGGATTTTTTCATGAACAAGAAAGTTGTGAAAGGAATCTCTTGCCATGATGTGGATGTGATGTTGCTGGATCTTTCAATGCCTGACCTTGACGGTCTTACAGTTCTAAAACAAATCGCGCCAATCAAAGGTGACTTGCAGGTAATTGTTTTAACTGCCAGCCAAGATGTGAATTTGGTGGTTACGGCAATTAACTACTGCGCCATCGACTACATCGTAAAAGGCGAAAAAGATATTTTTGCTCGTGTTACTGCTTCAATTAACAACGCAATTGAGAAGAAAAATCTCAAATACCAAGTTTCGCACCTAGCCCGTAAAGGCAAAGACAAGGTGGCTTTTTCTGACATTATCGGTCAAAGCGAGCCGCTTTCTAACGCTATTAAGCTAGCCAAAAAAGTCGTTAACTCAACAATTCCAATTTTAATTGAAGGACCAGCCGGTGCCGGAAAAGAATTGTTGGCGCGCGCAATTCATGGCTCGAGCCTGCGCTCAGGAAAACCATTTATCGTGGTTGAATGTGATTTGCTTAGAGCCAGCAATGCCGAAGAAGAATTATTTGGTTCAGATCGCCCAGTTGCTGACGGCGCCGTAAAAAATATCGGCAAGCTACGCGAAGCAAATAACGGCACGATTTTCTTTGAAAAAATCGACGGTTTGCGTTCTGATCTTCAGGTTAAACTTTTGCGTTTTATGCAAGATGGCGAATTCACTACCGCATCAGGTAAAGAGCCAATCAGCCTTAATGTGCGGGTCATTTCATCGGCAATGCGCGATTTGAAAAAATTAGTTGCCGCCAAAAAATTTCGTGAAGATTTGCAATATCGCATTTCAGCTTTTCCAATCGCGGTGCCATCTCTTCGAGAGCGCGGTGAAGAAGACATCAAAATGTTAACCGAAAATTTCTGTCGTGATTTCAGCGTTAACGAAAACAAAAAAATCAAATCAATCAGTAACGACGCATTCTACCTGCTCTATAATTATGATTGGGAAGACAATGTGCGTCAGTTGAAAAATTCAATTTTTCGCGCTGTTGTGTTGTGCGATGGTGAAACTTTGAAGCCCGAACATTTTCCACAATTGTTGAACAAAGAAAATAACAGCATCACTAAAGCTAAAGCGGCAATCAAAAAAAATTCCGATGTGAACAGCGAGTTAGTCGATATTTTTGACGATGAAGGGCGCTGCAAAACCATGGAAGTCATTGAAGAAGAGGTGATTCGCAGAATTGTCGATATCCACAATGGCAACATGTCAGAAGTTGCTAAGCAGCTTGAGATCGGCAGATCAACGATTTATCGCAAATTAAAACTTCTAAATGAGGGTGAAGAATAATGAGAAAAGTTAAAACCGCAGTTTTTCCAGTTGGGGGTTTAGGCACGCGATTTTTGCCAGCGACCAAATCGATGCCAAAAGAAATGTTGCCAATCGCCAACAAGCCGATCATTCAATATGCTTTTGAAGAGGCGAGAGACGCTGGAATTGAAAAATTTATTTTCGTTACCGGTCGCAATAAAAACGCTATCAACAATCACTTCGACCACGCTTACGAGCTTGAATCAAAGCTTGACGAAAAAAATAAATCACAAGAATTAAGCCAAGTAATGGGTTGGCTTCCTGAAGCCGGACAAATGGCTTTCGTGCGCCAGCAAAAACCTTTGGGCTTGGGGCACGCCATTTGGTGCGCCAGAAATTTTATCGCCAAAGACGAAGCCTTCGTGGTGATTTTGGCTGATGAAATGATGATGCAAAGTAAAGACCGCAAAAGAAATTTCTTGGGCGAAATGATTGATCTTTACCAAAGCAAAGAAGAGGTTTCGTCGGTTGTGGCAGTGGGCGAAGTTGATTTGCAAGACACTTCAAAATACGGCATCATCAAAAATGAAGGAAAAGAAAAAATCACTGACATGGTAGAAAAACCAAAACCGGAAGTAGCGCCCTCAAACCTCGCAATTACTGGTCGCTACATTCTTCAGCCAGAAATTTTTGAGTATTTAGAAAAATTTGAAATTGGTTCGGGCGGCGAAATTCAGCTAACTGACGCCATGAAAGCGATGTGCAAAAATCATCCTTTTTACTACAAAACCATCGACGAAATTCGGTTTGATTGCGGAAATGTTCTTGGCTATCTTGAAGCTAATATTGCCTTTGCTTTAGCAAATGGCGCGATTTGCGAAGATGTTAAGAAAATTTTGAAAAAATATTCAAACTAACGGGTTTTTAAAATGGGCATTTGGTCTGATTACGCAGCAAATTATACGAAAGCTTTTCCTAAAGAATTCTTTCTCAAGCTTTCAGATAACGCGGCAGAGGTGTATGATAAGGGGTCTATTAGGAGCAATTGGGTCAACTTTGGCGTGCGCTCAGTAGTTGCTGCGCCAATTTGCGCAGTTTGTTGCGTTAGGGCATCTATTTACGCTGGGACAAGATTTGGTGCCAGTGTCGCATACAATACTCCTTCTTGGATGGGTTACGCTACTTTAGGGACACTACCGCTTGCGTTTGGAATCATTTCTGGTGTAGCTGCAACTAGTACTGGACTTGCTTTTGGTGGGGCTTCTGCGGCCACACTTGCTGCTGGAGTTGGAGTTTCAGCTGCCGCTGTAGCCGCAATTTCCATTGTTAAAGCGCCATCAGATATTTATTCACTGTGCTCAAAGTCGAATAAGAAAGTTCAGGATATTTCTTCCCTATTAGTTGAAGCGATAAGTGACACTAAGAGTGCCACTAAGAATGTTAATAGTTCTACTAAGAAAGTTCAGGATATTACTACTCCCCCAGTAATTAAAACGATAAGTGCCACTAGTGGGGCCATAGACAATAAACATAGATATATTGATCGCGCAACTAGGGGTTCTGGTTTATCTCGATAATAAATATTTCTAACCAAAAATAAATTTTATGAAAACAGCTTTAGTATTTCCCGGTCAAGGTTCGCAAGTAGTTGGAATGGGTAAAGATCTCTTCGAAAATTTTGTGGCGGCACGTGAAGTTTTTCAAAAAACTGACGAAATTTTAGGCGTTAATTTGTCAAAAATTATGTTTGAAGGCCCAAGTGAAGAACTTACCAAAACTGAAAATACTCAACCAGCTCTAATGGCGGTTTCAATTGCACTTACAACAGTTTTAGAAAAAGAATTCGGTAAAAAAATCGAAGATATTTGCTCTTTTGTTGCAGGTCACTCGCTTGGAGAATATTCTGCACTTTGTGCTGCAAAAGCTATCAGCCTTGAAGAAACCGCCAAACTTTTGCAAGTGCGCGGACGTGAAATGGCAAAATGCGGCGAAAAATCACAAGGCGCCATGGCGGCGATTTTGGGCGTTGAAATTGAAGTGGCCAAAGCAATTGCTCACGAAGCAGCACAAGGTGATGTCTGCCAAGTTGCCAACGATAATTCAGTTGGGCAAGTTGTGATCTCTGGCTCAAAAGCAGCAATTGATCGCGCTTTAGAAATTGCTAAAGCTAAAGGCGCAAAGCGCGCGATTGCTCTTCCGGTGAGTGGCGCTTTCCACTGCGCTTTGATGCTTGATGCGCAAAATCAAATGAAAATTGCTCTAGAAAAAGCCGAAATTAAATCACCACTAATTCCGGTGGTGGCAAATGTCACAGCTAATTTAGTGACTGATCCAAATGAGATTCGTGACTTGTTAACCAGACAAATTACGGGTGCGGTAAAATGGCGCGAAACCATGCTATTTATGGCGTCAAGCGGCGTTGAAGAAATTATTGAAATTGGTTCAGGAAAAGTTTTGGCCGGATTAGTTGGTAGAACTTGCCCAAATATGAAATCGCGCTCAATACAAAATTCTGAGGATCTAAAAGCATTTGTTGCTTAAGTTTGGCACAGGTAGCGAAAAAGAAGTTGTGATTGGAGAGGGATAAAAAGAGAAGCGATGAAAAAATAAATGAGGGAGGTGTAAATCCTCCGCCCTAAATTAAGGCGGAGGATTTGGTGGAGATAAGCGGGTTCGAACCGCTGACCCCCTGCTTGCAAAGCAGGTGCTCTACCAACTGAGCTATATCCCCAAAAAGGTGAGGCGGCGCAAGATAGAAACGACAATCGAATTGTCAAAATGAATTTTTTAAAAAATGAAAATAGTTTTTGGCAAAAAAATAATAAACCCCCAGAGGCCTGCTAGACGTGCTTATAGCCTTCTTGAGCTGTCGATTGTAATCACGATTGTTTCGGTTTTAATTTCCGGAGGTCTGTCGGTTTTAACTAGTTCGGCTAATAATTCTAAAACTCAACTTACTAAAGAACGTATTGCTGAAATTTATAAAGCTATGGGAGTTTATCTGATGAGTCATAAAAGTTTGCCATGTCCGGCGCCAATTAGTGCAATTAAATCATCTGATAATACTTACGGCGACGCCACGGGAACCGACGGTGATTGTACTGCTGCCGGAGTTTCTACAAGAGGCGCTGGCTTGGTTTATGGCATGGTTCCAACTCAAGATTTAAATCTTGCTAGCAGTTTTGCCGAAGATGGTTTTGGCAGTAAATTTACTTATATTGTAGCTCAGGCATTTACGCAGTCAGATATTAGTACTGGATTTGGCGGGGCGACTGAAACTGGATTAATTACCATGAGTGATAAAATCGATGCCACTACAAATCAGGTGGCAACTGATGACGCGATATTTGTTGTGATAAGCCACGGTGTGAACAAATTTGGCGCTTACCCGAATAATTCAGCAACGCAAAACGCCGCATCAACTGATGCGGAAGAGCAATTAAATTACGGAGCTACTAAAAATTTTATCGTCACTTCGGCAAGTAGTGACATTTTCGATGACATAATTTTCTACAAAACCAGAAATGACATTGTTTCTGATTTAGATGCTTTGGATCTAATCCTTTGCGCTGGCACTCCAAATGGCGATCAAACATTATCAGACGGGATTGCACACACTTGGCCATTAACTCGTTACAATCAAGTTGCTGCGGCAAATGAAGATTGTGCTACCGGATATAAAGTTAGAAATACGCGTCCCTTAAAAAGATGCGGCGCTTTTGGAGCTTGGGAAGTTGACGTTGTCACTCCTTGCTACAGTTCATAATTAACAGTCACAAATTAATGCCAAAAAATCTCTCACAAAAAAAACTGAAAAAAGCTTTCAGCTTGCTCGAGCTTTCAATCGTGATTTTAATCATTTCGATTTTGATCGTAGGCTCAATGTCGGCATCAATTACAGCTCTAAATAATGCTAAATATAAAGTTACCCGCGATCGCATGACAGAAATTTATAAGGCGATGGGAAATTATTTATTAACCAACAAAGCCTTGCCTTGTCCAGCTTCTCTTGCCGATTTGAAATCAAGCTCACCAAATTACGGAATATCTGGAACGGCTGTTGGCGCCTGTAACGGCGGCGCTGGAGTTTATGTTGGTGGCGCCTCTTCGCAACTAGCTTACGGTATGGTTCCGGTGCAAACTTTGGGTCTAAATACTGATATGGCAGAAGATGGTTTTGGTAATAGATTTACCTACGTCGTTGCCAAAGCATTTACTCAGCCAAGTGTGACAATTGACGATACTACAGGATTTGGCAGAGCGCCGGAAAACGGAAATCTTACAGTAAAAGAAAGTCTTGGCAGCAGTGTTTTTCAGCTAAATACTGATGACGCAATTTTTGTCATTATCAGTCATGGAGCTAATAAATTTGGTGCCTTTAATAGTAATTCAGCAACGCAAAATGCGGCTTCATCAGATGCCGATGAAATAGCCAACTACGGCTCTTCTTTTGGTAGTGGGTCGGCTACTTTAAGCGCTTATTTTGTTTCTTCTTCGGTGAATAGTGACGTATTTGATGATGTGCTTTTCTACAAAACTAGAAACACCATGATGTTGGATTTTAACGCGATGTCTTTAGTGGTTTGTAAAGAGATACTTTCGACCACTCTTCCAGCTAATACCAATAACTATTACTCAATCACCGGAAGCGGCAGTTCGTTTGCTTGGCTCCAAACTTATTACAACCAAGTGGCTTCATCAACTACAGCCTGCAGCTCAGCTAATCCGGCTTACATCAGCACAGTAACCAACCCAACAAAAAGATGCGGCGCTTTTGGCGTTTGGCAGGCTGGCGTGATTAGTCCTTGTACGAATTAGTCGGTGCTGAAAAACCCACTTCCCAAACTAACAACTCCTAACTCGATAAATTTTTAGTAAAAAAATCTCCAGCAGATGGAATAAAATTTGGATCAAAAAATTCTTTAGCTTTTTGAGCCTCAACAATTTCCTGATGTGATTTAGAATCAGTCTCAGATTGTGCCCAACTCCTTTCAGCTTCATGACTTTCCGTGCTAAATTTTACTGAATTTATTTGCCGGAAAATGAATGGTGACCCCCGATTTCTGGCAAAAGAATAGTAAGAGAAAGTGTTGTAGAGGCAAGTAGGAACTGGGTTGGTGAGGTATTTCAGGATGGACTAGAAAGCCTAGTTCGGCAGCTAGATCAGCTAATACTGCACAAGTGGCTACGGTTAATAATAATATAGAAATAGGAAATCTTTAGCTACCAGTTGCCGTCACATCATCTTGCTGCCCAGATCTCATAATGCTGGCCCATCTGCTTTCGGCTCTTAATTTTCGGGCATTGGCGCGGTTGCGCAATTCGGTTCCTCGCGCCTTCAAATCAACTTTATTGCGCCAAGGCGCGCTTTGATCGCGGCTATGTTGCAATGTAGAAGAGCTTGGTTGAGCTGCTTTTTTCTCCAATTCTTTTCTTCGACTTAAAGCTCTGGTTCTGGCGTTGGTAATCACCATTTCGCGATTGCGATCGTGAATCCTTTTGTGATGCATGATGATATTGTCAACAAACCAGCGGCGTTTGCGGTTAGAAGTTTTGCGCGCGGCTCTTCTGCTAATTCCACGACTACGTCCACCGCGGCGAATGTGGCTGTAAAGCGCGTGCGCCAAAGCATGGCCAGCAACCTCGTGAATTAAGGCTGGGTTGGCGCTTAAGAAATTTCCGACATCAAATGTTAAAGTGCCAACCAAGGGAAGGCTGATGAAAGTCAAAGTAAAATTTTTGGGAGAAGAGTTTAATGAAAGAGAATGCGTTTTTCTAAACTTGACCTCTTATTTTCCAATACAAAAGCGCGAAAAGATTACGTCTAAAATATTTTCGATATCAACTTTGCCAGTAATTTTGCCAATCTCGCGTGCTGTCATTCTTAGATCTTCGGCGGCGAGTTCGATATTTTTTTGCAGATTAAAATTTTCTAAATTCGAGACAGCGTTTTGCAAAGCAATGCGGTAGCGCTCTTGGGTGATTAAAGGTGAGCTCTGGCTTGGGATTAGCTCGAGGATTTTTTCTTCGAGTTTTTTTAAGAGAGCAGAGGTGTTGGTGTTGTTGGTGAGTGAGATTTGAATTGAGTTGGAGTTTTTGCTCTTAGTTAAAAGGTCAATTTTATTCTCCACCAAAATCGTATTCTCGTCAATCAAATCGCTGCGCAAAATTGGATTGCCTGCATCCACCAAAAAAATCTTCAAATCGGCCTCACTGGCTTTTTTCAAAGCGCGGCGAATTCCCTCGGCTTCAATTTTATCTTCAGTTTCGCGAAGCCCCGCCGTGTCAGAAATTTTCACCGCCACACCCGCAATTGACAAATGCACCTCAACCACATCGCGCGTGGTGCCGGCAATTTCTGAAACAATTGCCACTTCGCTTTGGGCTAAAAAATTAATCAAGCTCGATTTGCCAACATTTGGTGCGCCAATAATAGCAAGGCTCAAGCCGTCTTTAATTTTTTGGCCGATTTTTTTGTCGTTAAGGTGAGAAGTAATTTCGGTGGCTAATTTTTTCACCTCAGCTTCAACGCGGTCGGTGATATTTTTGGGCAAATCCTCGTCAGGAAAATCAATTGCAGCCTCCAACATTGCTGAATTTTCAATCAAACGAAAACGCCAATCTTCGTAAATTTCTCCGAGCTTTCCTTCTAGCTGGCGCAGCGCTTGCTTGTGCTGTGCTGCAGTTTCGGCGGCGATTAAATCGGGTATTGCTTCGGCTTGCACCAAATCAAGTTTGCCGTTTAAAAAAGCGCGTTTGGAAAATTCTCCAGCTTCGGCAAACCTTACATCTTCAAGGTTTGACAAAATCTCAAAAATTTTTTTGGCAATGAAAGGTGAGGCGTGAATTGAAATTTCAGCAACATCTTCGCCGGTGAAACTTTTGGGTGACTTAAAAAACGACACTAAAACTTCGTCAATAATTTCGGCAGTTTGTGGGTCGCGAATTTTTTGAAATGAAATTTTTTGATGTTGCGCTTCGCCTTTAAAGCCAAGCTTTTTTAGGCAGTTGGTGGTTTGTGAACCCGAAATGCGAATCACCGAAATTCCGGCGCGAATTGAAGAGGTAATTGGAGCGAAAATTGTCGTCATTTTGAATATTTTTGAATTTTGTACGCTGAGTACAAAATTGGCTTTTGCCCAGTAAAATCAGGGGTTTGAAATTTTAACTTACGGAAAAAGTGGCGCCATTTCGAGACCTTCTTTTTCGTCAAAGCCGAAGACGATATTCATATTTTGTACTGCTTGTCCTGATGCGCCTTTGCACAAATTATCAATCACCGAGACAATAATTACTTTATTTGCGGTTCTGGCTTTTTTGACTGCAATCAGGCAGAAGTTGGTTCCAACCACGTCTTTAATATTTGGCTCGCCCTCCATTACATTTACAAAAGGTTCGTCTTCATACTTGGTTTGCAGGCAGTTTTTAATATCTTTAACAGAAAATTTTGGATTAATTTTGGCGTAAATTGTCGAAATAATTCCGCGATTAATCGGCAAAAGATGTGGCGTGAAATCGATTTGAATTTTGGCTTTTGCTGCTTTGCCAAGCTCTTGCTCAATCTCGCCCATATGTCTGTGTTTGCCCACAGAATAAGCTTTTACCGACTCATTAACTTCGCAAAATAAATTGCCTTGTTTGACTGATCTGCCAGCGCCGGTTGCTCCTGAATGCGAATCAATAATGATGTCGTGATTTTCAATTAGATTATTTTCCAAAAGCGGAATCAAAGGCAGCAAAGCCGAAGTTGGGTAGCAACCAGGGCAGGCGATTAAATTCGATTTTTTAATTTTGTTTCTGTGGATTTCAGAAAGTCCGTAAACGGCTTGCGGCTGTAAGTCTTTTGCGATGTGTTCGTGTTCGTACCATTCTTGATAATCGTCAGGATTTTCTAATCTAAAATCAGCAGAAAGATCGATAATTTTGAGGTGCGAATTTTTTGGATCAGCCAAAAGTTTTTTGAAAGTTTCTTGCGAAGTGGTGTGCGGCAAGCAGCCAAAAACTACGTCAATTTTAGTAAAATCAACTTCATCAATTTTGGTTAGGCCAGGCAAATTGTAATGAACCAAATGCGGATAAAGCTGCTCAATTTTTTGTCCGGCATTACTATTGGCAACTAGCGCCATGATTTCCACTTTTTTGTGGTTAAGCAAAATTCTGATAAGTTCCGCGCCAGTGTAGCCTGACGCGCCAATGATTGCTGCTGATATTTTTTTCATTCTTTTTTGTTAATTTATTTTTTTAAGTTCTTTTGCAAAAGCTCCCAGAAAGCAAGTTGTTAGCAAATTTATTAAACTAAATTCTTAATTTTTTCGATCTGCTCGTTTTTATTTTCCAGCCAATCATAGCCCCAAATTCGGTGAATTTTCCAACCTTTTTTTTCTAAAATTTCTTGCCGCAAGCGATCTCTTTCGCGAGCGGTTTTGCCCGAGTGATAAATTTCGCCGTCGCACTCAATTCCTAAAATATAATTTCGGGTATTTGGGCAAATAATTGCCAAATCAATTTTATAGCCCGAACAACCAACTTGGCTTTCAACTTCAAAACCAACATTGCGCAAAGCCTTGCAAACACTTTCTTCAAAACCGCTGTCAAAATTGTCGGAGTCTATTTTAAAATTCTGATTGGCAGAAATTTTCCACTCTCCGCTTTCGGCGTAAGTTAAATATTTTTTCAAAAACTCAATTGCTTTGCCTTGAAGCTGGCTTGGAATTTGCGCTGATTTTAAAGACGAAAGCAAAAACACTTTCTCGCGCGCCCTAGAAAACATAACATTTAGCCTTTTTTCAGAATTTTGTTTGTTGAGCTGATTAAACATTCTGCCGCCAATTTTGCCGTCTTTATCTTTGGCGTAAGAGGCGCAAATAATTATTGTATCGCGTTCGTCGCCTTGGCAATTTTCTAAATTTTTTACAAATAAACCATTTTCATCTTTTGCTTCAAGCCAAGCGCAAAGCTCGTCGCGGGTTTCAATTAAATCTCTAATCAATTTGCATTGTTTGGCGTTTATGGCAATTACGCCAACCGATTTTTTGCCCGAATTGTAAAGATTTTGCAGCAACTCAATTGTTTGTTTGGCTTCTAAATCATTGGTTTGCTTTTCCCAAATGCCGCCTTCCAAATAAATAAAT
>CANEVP010000027.1 GCA_947442475.1 Rickettsiales bacterium | reverse complement strand
TGCTGGCATTGTGAATTTGAAACATGCGTTCTAGGCAGGAAAGACAAGGCTTTGAGGCAGGTAAGAAAAAATTTGTGAGTAATTTAAAGGTTTGGAGAATTTATGAAATCGTTTCGCAAGGGGTCTAATATGTGGCTGTGCGTTTGTTTGATTGTGCGCATTTTAAAAAGTCAGTTGATTGTTAGAGAGAAAATCAGCTGAAATTTATTAGGTAATAGATGTTGGTTTTCAAGTTAAAATAGTATAACATGCGCTTCATTAGCGACATTCCGCCACAAGGGGTAATGTTTTTATCGCTGAAGCTTAACTCAAAATCACCCATGTTTACTCCCAATTTTATTCTAATTTTATCACCGATTAATTTCTGAATTCCTGCCAAAAAACACTAAAAAACACCTCCAAATTCTACCAAAATTCTGAGAGAAAATCTGGAAGAAAAAAGTGCTAAAATTTAGTTGGAATTACAAGGTAAAAACATAGCTGTAATGCTTGAGAATAAAGGGTTAGTTTCTAATGACGGTCATTAGGATTTTTGGGCTAATGACGGATCTGGGATGAATTATTTTTTAGGTATTTTTTCATCCTCATCTTCAAACAAAATTCGGTTGGCCGCACCCTGCAAATCTTCGTATTGTTTGCTTTTCAAACTCCACAAGAAACAGGCTAAGCCCAACAGGCCTAAGGCTAGAGTGATTGGAATTAGAAAAATTAAAACTGACATTTCATACCAAATCTAAAATCTATTAATACCAAATTGATTTGGCATATGGAACTCCCCATAAGGTGGGACCTAGCTTATGCCACGATAAAAAAATTAGAGCAAATTTAAATTTGCTCTAGAATTGATGCGAAGAGAATTAAATAAAACCAGCAGCGAAGAAGACGACATTGCAATTGCTGCAATTAAAGGAACAACATGTCCGGCGCAGGCGTAAGGCACGGCAATTAAATTATAAATCAAAGCGATTAAAAGATTTTGTTTCATTATTGAAATCGCTTTGGCTGAAAAATAATTTAACTCAATAATTGGCATTAATTTTTCTCCGCAAATCACTACATCGGCAATATTTTGTGAGATGTCCGAAGCCTTTGAAAATGAAATTGAAACATCAGCTAAGGCTAGAGCTGGAGCGTCATTAACGCCATCACCCACCATAATGAATTTTTTGTTTTCAGCTTTTAATTTTTCTAAAAATTGCACTTTAGAAATTGGCGTTTGCTCAAAATAAAATTCTGAAATTTGCAATTTTTCTGCGACATTTTTTACCGGATTTTGCGCGTCACCCGAAAGTAAAATTATTTTTTTACCAAGTTTTTTTAGCGCTTCGATGGTTATTTTGGCGTCTTCTTTAAGAGCATCCTCAAATAAAAATACCAATTCATCTTCGCCGAATTTGGCAAAGCATGTCGGTAAATTTTCATCGATTTGCAAATTATTTTCGATCGCACAAAAACTTTTTCTGCCCAATTTTAAAACTTTATTTTCAAAGCTTGATTCAAGTCCGAAGCCTTGATTCTCTTGTACTTGTAGCACTTCTAAATTGCCGTCAAAACTAGCAGAAACTGCTTTAGAAATTGGGTGACGACTTTTTGCAGCAAGAGATGCCGCAAGCTTTAGGTAAGAATTTTTTTGATCTTTTGAGAGAGATAATTTCTGGTTTTCTTTGAGCAAAAAAACCTCGAGCAAGCGCGGTGAGCCAATTGTTAAACTTCCGGTTTTATCAAAAACCACCACGTCAATTCCACGCAATTTTTCTAGCGCTTCTCCAGATTTTACCAAAATTCCTTTACGAATAAAATTCGAAATCACAATGGTTTGCACAATCGGCACAGCAAGGGCCAGAGCGCATGGACAAGTAATAATCAAAACCGCTGTGGCATTCATTAAAGCAATTTCCCAGCCTGATTTGAACCAAAAAGCAAAAGTCGCAAAAGCCAAAATGTGAACTGCCGGTGTGTAAAATTTTGCTAAATAATCGCTGATTCTGATGTAGTGAATTTTTTTATTTTCGGCCTCTTCGCTCAAACGAATAATCTCAGAAAGTAGACTATTATTTGCCGATTTAGTGATTTTTATTTTGAGTGGCGCGGTCAAATTAATAGTGCCCGCAAAAACTTCTGAACTCTTTGCAACCTTCTTAGGCAAAGTCTCACCACTAATTAGCGAAGTGTCGATTTCGCCTTCCCCTTCAATAACAATTCCATCCGCTGCAATTTTTTCACCCAACGCCACCACCAAAATCATACCGATTTCTAACTGCTTAATTGGTAGAATTTTAATTTTAGAATTTTTCTCAACTCGACCAAAACTCGCCGCAAGCAAAGTAAACTCCGAAGCAATCGCAAAAGCTTTTTTGCGCGCTTTCAAATCGAGATAACGACCAATCAACAAAAAGAAAATCAGCATTATTGCTGAGTCAAAATAAACGTGCGCCGCGCTTCTAAAAGTTTCTAAAAGGCTGACGCAGCACGCTAAAAAAATGGCAATTGAAATCGCCAAATCCATGTTGGGATAACCCAATTTTATTGAGCGCCAAGCGGAAGAAAAAAATGGTCGCGCTGAAAAAATAATGATTGGTAATGCGACAAGTGACGAAAAAAAATGCAGCAAATTACGACTTTCTTTACCCATTTCACCAGCGTCAGAAAACCACAGTGAAAAAGAAAACAACATTACATTGCCCACGCCAAAACCAGCAACAGCTAGTGCGCGCAAGATTGAGTCAGAATATTTTTTGTCAGCGCTATTTAAGATTTCGGCGTCAAAAGGAAGAAGTTTGTAGCCGATTTCGTGAATCAAATGCACCAAATCATTACCGATTTTGGCATCCCCATTCCACTGCAAAAATAAAGTTTTTTTAGAAAGATTAATCCGCGCTAAAACAACATTTTCCTGCTTTTTTAAAATGCTCTCAATCAGCCAAACACAAGCGGCACAGTGCAATCCTTGCACTATTAATGAAACCGAATTTGAACCATCTTTTTCGTGAGAAATAAATTCTAAAACATCAATTTCTTCAGCGATTTCGGGTTTAATTTTTCTGACGGAAGAATTTATTTCGCGTAATTTGTAGTAATTTTCAAAACCAAATTTGCCCACGATTTTGTAAGCGGCGGCGCATCCCAAACAGCAAAATTCTTCTGCTATTAATTTCGTATCTTCGCCGCAATGTAAGCAGGATTTTACCATTGAATAAAATGGCGCTCAACTTGTTCGAATCTCTTTTCATCCTTGGTCACCGCAACCATTGCGAAGTCCCATTGACCCTTGAGTGGAAACTCAACATCAGCTCTATAAGTGCCGTCAACATAATGCACTGTTTTAGAAAAATCTTTGTCACTTTGAGCTGGACGCTTGAAATTAACGAAAATTGTGGCGTCAGGAATTGGGCGAAATTTGTCATCTTCAAGACTAATAAATATTGTTCCCTTGCCTTCGTCTTTGCGACTAAAATCAGCACTAACTTTCCAACCCAATCTTTTCTGCTCTGCTTCTTGCTTCAAAGTTTCATTGTAATCTCGGCCTTTCTGGTATGAGTCTTGGGTTACAACGCCGCTCCACGTTTTTTTAGCAACGTAGATGTAGAGAAAATTTACCACAAAAACTACGGCAAAAAATCCAAAAAAAATGTAGGGAATTTTCGATTTTTTTTCAGTCGACATATTTGATTATTTTTTAGTTTTTGGAATTGGTTGTACAGCTAAGTGAATTCTTTTTAAGCAGAATTTCAAATCACTAGAAATTTTTTCAAAATCAGCTTCAGCAATTTCTCGGCGAGCGATCAAAACGTAATCGTAATGATTTTTAGCGTGAAGCAAAGCCAGATCGCGAAAAATTGTTCGAAGCCTTCTTTTGGCCAGATTGCGCGTTACGGCGTTGCCAACAGTTTTGCTCACGGTGTAGCCAACGCGACAAAAATCTTTGGCTTTTTTATTTTCTGTTAAATTTTGGAAGTAATTTTGGGGAGTAGTGTGGGAAATTAAGAGGATAGTTTTTGAATAAAACTTCTGACCTTTTTTACCGATATTTTGGAATTCTGCGGATTTTCTGATTTGGAGTATTTTCAACTGATGTCTGAAAGAGAGGAGTAATTGCCGACTTTTTAGCCGGCACTTACAAATTTAAACTGACAGGCTAGCGCGGCCTTTTAAGCGACGACGAGCTAAAACTTTACGTCCACCAACTGTTGCCATTCTTGATCTAAAGCCATGTCTTCTTTTGCGCACAATTTTACTTGGCTGCCAAGTTCTTTTCATAAATTACCTAAAGTATTGAGATTTTGTTGTCCGACCATCTTCAAAGAGGGGGCGCAAGGTAGGTAGCGATCTTTTAATTGCAAGAAACTATTTTGCTAAAAAAGAGGGAGTAAAAAGTGAATTTTCTGCCCCGGTTCGGAAAATTCGGCGATCTAGCTTTTGCATTAGAACCAAAAGCCTTCAAAGCCTTTTAAAATTACTTCAAAATTTGCTGATTTTTTAAATTTACAAGCACCACAGTTGGCACATATTTTTTCGCTTCTTCTTCAGTCATTGAGGCGTAAGAAATAATAATCACGGGATCGCCAATTTGCACCAAACGCGCCGCAGCTCCATTTACTTGGATTGCGCCCGAGCCCGCCGCAGCCGGAATTGTGTAAGTTGTAAAACGCTCGCCATTATTAATATTTAACACATCCACTTTTTCGTGAACCAAAATTCCTGCCGCTGCAAGCAAGTCAGTGTCAATTGAGATTGAACCTTCGTAATTAAGGTCAGCTTGTGTGACGGTGGCGCGGTGGATTTTGGCTTTGAGTAAAGTCAGTTGCATTATTTGAGATTTTTTAATTGTTCGACGGTTTCAGGGTTTACTAAGGTTGAAATGTCTCCGAGATTTTCTTCACCCGCAATAATTTTTTTCAAAATACGGCGCATTATTTTGCCCGATCTGGTTTTTGGCAAGTCGGCAACAAAATAAGTTTTTTCGGGACACGCAATGGCGCCGATTTCTTTTTGAATAATTGCGAGAATTTCAGCCTCAATATTTTGCGCCGTATTTTTCAAAATCACAAAAGCGTAAATCCCCTCGCCTTTAATTTGATGTGGCAGGCCAATCACTGCCGATTCTGAAACATTGAGATGCGAGTTAATGGCATTTTCAATTTCAGCCGTTCCCAAACGATGCCCCGAAACTTTAATTACGTCGTCAGTGCGACCAATGATTCTGTAGAGCCCTTCCTCATTTTGAAAAGCGCCGTCTCCGGCTAAATAATATTTTGGAAATGGCTGCAAGTAAGTTTTTAAAAACTTTTCGTGGTCACCCCAAATGTCGCGAGCCATTGCTGGCCAGCTTTGCGAGAAACAGAGATTACCGATTTTATTTTTTTCTAAAATTTCTTTTCCCAAATCATTCAGCAAAATTGGTGCAATTCCAGGTAGTGGCAATCCGGCGTGCGCTGCCTTGCTTTGTGTTACTCCAGCCATTGTCGAAATTAAAATTCCACCAGTTTCAGTTTGCCACCAAGTGTCAACAATCGGGCATTTTTTCTTGCCGATTTTTTCATTATACCAACTCCAAGCCTCTTCATTTATTGGCTCGCCTACGCTTCCCAAAGTTTTTAGTGACGACAAATCGTGGCCTAAAATAAACTCGTCGCCTTTTTGCATTAAAGCCCGAATCGCGGTTGGCGCGGTGTAAAAAATATTTACTCGGTGTTTTTCAATTACTTGCCAAAAGCGTGCTGGCGTTGGATGGGTGGGTATTCCTTCAAACATTAAAATCGTCGCGCCATTTAAAAGCGGGCCGTAAACCAAATAGCTGTGACCAGTGATCCAGCCAATATCGGCGGTGCAAAAATGAATGTCGCCTTGCTGGTATTGAAAGACGTTTTGAAATGAATATCCGGCGTAAACCATGTAGCCTCCGGTGCTGTGAACGATTCCTTTGGGATTTCCGGTGGAGCCTGAAGTGTAAAGAATAAAAAGTGGATTTTCCGAATCGATTGCAGCGGCCTGATTTTCACTGGAATATTTTTTGATTTCATCTTGCCACAAAAGACAATTTAGGCGGCTATTTTCTGGCGCTAGAAGCTCTTTTTCGCCTCTTTTGTAAATTATTACAGTTTCAACCAAATTGCATTCCAAGAGCGCTTCTTTGGCGATTTCAGAAAGTTCGATTTCTTTTTCGCCACGAAAAAGCAAATCTGCCGTGATTAAAATTTTGGCGCCACAATCTTGAATTCTTCCCGCTAAAGATTTTGCCGAAAACCCTGCAAAAACCACCGAGTGAATAGCGCCAATTCTGGCACAAGCCAACATTGCCACCGCGCTTTGCATAATCATTGGCATGTAAATACAAACGCGATCACCCGCTTTAACACCGCGCGCCAGAAGCAAATTAGCGAATTGGCAAGTTTGTTCGTGCAGTTCTTTGTAAGTTATTTTTTGGCTTTTTTCTTGTGGGTCATTTGATTCCCAAATGATTGCAGTTTTGTCGCCGAGCTTCTCTAAATGGCGGTCGAGGCAGTTGTAGGAAATGTTGGTTTTGCCATTTTTAAACCATTCGATTTTGCCTTGTGCGAGATTGCAATTGCTGGTTTGAGTGAATTTTTCAAACCAGAAAAAGTTGCTGGCGATTTCAGCCCAAAATTTTTGAGGATCGGAGATTGAGGCTTGGTATTGCTGGATGTAATCGGCTTTTGATTTGATGTGGTGCATGCGACTCCTTCTTTTTTTACACGCTGCGCAAAAACTTTTTCGCCATCTCGAATAAATCAACCAAGGTGTCACGAATTTTTGCGTCAAAGCCGAGATTTTTTCCAGCCCATTCTTTAACCCAAGGGCGCGCCAAATCCCAAATATTTAGGTTAGGATCAAGCATGATTCCGACACCCTCAACTAGCAAAATAGTTTTTTGCAGCAAGAGTAATTCAGGGCGCGCCGCCATTTTGTAGTCGCGCGTCATCGTGATTAAATTGGCTAAAAGTTTGGCAACGGAAATATCTTTAACGTTTGAGCCGACTATTGTTTCGCCAATTTTGCGACAAGACAAAGCAAGGCTGTCAACTTTTGTGTCTGCGGGCACGAGGCCGGCGTCAATGTGAAGTTGCGCGACGCGCTGGTAATCTTTGCCCAGAAAACCGATTAAAATTTCGGCAACGGCAAGACGAGTTTTTTTGTCGATTTGGCCGACAATGCCAAAATCAACCAAGCCAATGTCACCGTTTTTGAGCAAAAATAAATTTCCTTGATGCATGTCGGCATGAAAAAAACCATTAGCGTAAACTTGCTCGAAATAGCTTATTACAAGGTTTTGAGCGATTTGTTTTTTGTCGAATGACGATGCCAAAATAGCTTTTTTGTCAGAAAATGGAGTGCCGTCGAGCCATTCTAGCACGAGAATTTTTGAGCTAGAAAATTTCCAGAAAATTTGCGGCACGTAAAAACCTTTGACGTCTTTCAAATCTTCTTTGAGGCGTGAGGCGTTAGCCGCTTCTTGTAAAAGGTCGAGTTCGCTTTTTGAAACTTCGACAAGAAGATCAGCTAAATCGGCAAAACTTTTGCCTAAAAATTTTGAGAAAATTGAGAGAATTTTGATTAGAAGTCGAAGAGTAGAAATGTCGCGCGCCATTGTTTGTATGATTTGCGGGCGGAGGATTTTTACGGCAACGATTGTACTGTCTTGCAAAGTGGCTTTGTGAACTTGAGCGATTGAGGCTGAGGCAACTGGCGCGAAATCGAATTTGGCAAATATTTTGTCGAAATTTTCGCCGAATTCTTGGCCTAGAATTTGCTTAACTTTTTTGCTACTAAATGGCGAAAGCTTGTCTTGAAATTGCGCCAAAGTGACGGAGAGAGTTTCTCCAACGAGATCTGGGCGAACTGCTAATATTTGTCCAAGCTTGACGAATGAAGGTCCGGCGAGTTTTAGAAAAAGGTAAATTGCCCGATTTTTATCGAAAAAATACAGCGGCGCAAAGAATAAAAATAAAGCAACGAGCCTGAAGAAATTTAAAATTGAGACCACAATTTCTAGCTACTATTTGTGAGGATTGTTTAAAGGCGGATTACTCGGAACAGCTGAACCAGCACCAGACACTTGATTAACATCAACTTTGATTTTACTGAGATCAACTTCAACACCAGCCCAGCCAAATAATTTGCTGAGGAGTTGCGAAATAATATCCATGATATTTCCAGTAACCTCTTGGATTCTGGATACGACCAATTTAAAGGCGCTAGCAGCTTCTGGAGACATTTTTAGGATAACGATTACCTCATCCACCGTGATAATGTTTAACGCCATCATAACGATCAAAATTGAGAAGGCTGTTGAGGCGAAAACGAAAATTGTACGGAAAGTAAGAAATGAGATAAAATTATTCATAGCGAAGAAATTTAGTTAAAAAACTGATGTTGTTTTCTTAGATTTGAAGCAAGCAATAGCAAGAAATTTATTCCTTTCTGCATCGCCCAAAATACATACGTGGCGCCACTGGCTTAGCGTTGTAATTTTGCTCAATTAAATGAGCAAATGTCATGTCGTAAATTTTTTCCTGACGAGATGTAATGTCAAAAAGCGGTGATCCGTATTTGCTTAGACAGTAGCTTTTTTGCTTAAGTAAATCGGCTAGAAGCTCAGACTCAGCTTGCGTCATTTTAGGATTTTTTTTATCTTTTAGAGAATTAGGATTCAACTTGATGAATTCTTCATTAACCGAAAAGACAAATGAGTCTTTTTTAGAACCATTATGCAATGTTACGCGTCCATAATTAGATAGATCTGAGGCGCAAGAAACTATAAGCAGAAAAAAAGGCAGAAGTAAAAAACTTCCGCCTTTTTTATGATTTGATTTTGATACAACGAACTTAAGAATTTCCATTAGTTGCAGTTTTTTCTACAACAGCAGCTTGATCAAAGAAGTCTAACTTCTCTTTAATTCTTGAAGCTTTACCGGTTAGGTTACGCAAATAATAAAGTTTAGCACGACGTACCACACCATGCTTTAACACATCAACTCCGGCAAGAAGTGGAGAGTAAACTGGGAACTTTCTTTCAACACCAATGTTGCTACTGATTTTTCTAACAGTAAAAGTTGCAGCGTAATTGTCTCTGTCTTTTGCTGTCGCAATTACAACGCCGTTAAAAGCTTGGATACGAGTATTCGCACCTTCAGTAATTTTATATTTAACACTAACGGTGTCGCCAACTTCGAATCTTGTTAATTCAAAACCGCGAGACTCTTTTATTTTTTTGACTTGCTCTTGAGCAAAATCTGAAAGGAATTTTTTCATAATTTATCTTAAATTTGATCTTCATTCTTTGAGGTAAGTCAAAGACTAACTAAGCTTTTTTTGCTGTTTTTACCGCTTTTTCTTGCTTTGGCTCTTCAGCAATAACTCTGTCAACAAGCTCTATGATTGCCATTGGAGCTTTATCGCCAGTTCTAAATCCGAACTTCATAATTCTAGTATATCCGCCATTTCTTTGAGAAACTCTTGGGCCAATCTCTTTGAACAATTTGTCAGCAATTTCTTGATTGCCTAGAATTGAGATAGCTAAGCGACGATTAGAAAGAGAATCTACTTTCGCCAAGTGAATAACTTTTTCAACAAATGGTCTAAGTTCTTTTGCTTTTGGAAGAGTTGTTTTGATCAATTCGTGAGTTAGGAAAGCCAATGACATATTGCGCATTAGAGCCTTTCTGTGAGAGCTATTTCTATTAAGCTTTCTGCCTTTAATTCCGTGTTTCATTTTAGAATTCTTTGTTTTTTAGTTTAAGTAGTTCATCCATATTTTTTGGTGGCCAGTTAACAAGCTTCATACCAAATCCTAAACCCATAGCTTTAAGATTTTCTTTTAGCTCATTGAGAGACTTTCTGCCAAAGTTCGCAGTTTTAAGCATCTCGGCTTCACTCTTAGAAACAAGGTCGCCAACGTAAATAATGTTTTCATTTTTTAGACAATTATATGAGCGAACAGAAAGCTCTAGTTCATCAATTGTTTTTAAAAGGTTTTTGTTAAATTCTGGCTCAATATCAATTTCTTTGTGAACTGGAAGATCGATTTTATTAACATCGAAATTAATAAAAACTTGTAGTTGCTCTTGCAAAATCTTAGCAGCAACAGCTAAAGCATCTCTTGGAGTAATGGTGCCATTGGTATCAATCTCCATGATCAATTTATCAAAGTCAGTTATTTGTCCTACTCTAGCATTTTCAACTCTGTATGCAACTTTTTTAATGGGACTAAACATAGAATCTACCATGATAGTTCCAACGGGGCGATCAGATTTTTTACCTTGCTCAGCAACAACATAACCTTTGCCGCACTCAATATTCATTTGCATCTCAATCTTTGCACCCTTGTTTAAAGTACATATTATAAGATCTTTGTTCAAAATTTCTACTCCAGCAGGAACTTCAATCGAACCAGCATATACTGGGCCAGATTTATTCACGGACAGTTTCAGAATTGCATGGGAAGAATCACCTTTGGTTACAGCTAAAGATTTTAGATTCATGATGATATCGAGAACATCTTCTTTAACGCCATCAATTGCACTATATTCATGCATTACACCTTCAATTTTAACAGAAGTAACTGCAAAACCATTAATTGAAGATAATAAAACTCTTCTAAGAGCGTTACCTAATGTATTACCGAATCCTCTGGCAAAAGGCTCCATAACAATTGTTGATTTAGTTGTATTATCGCAACCATCTTTCACAACAACTGAACTAGGCTTGGTAAGCGAATGCCAGCTTTCTTTTAAAATTACCATACGTCAAAAAATAATCTTGGTTAAAAAATTTAGGATACTCTCAAACAGTTAAACGCGGCGTCTTTTAGCAGGACGGCATCCATTGTGAGGGTGATAAGTAATGTCTTTGATCAAAGTAACATTAACGCCAGCAGCCTGAATAGCTCTTAGGGATGCTTCACGACCGACTCCTGGACCTCTAATTTCAACTAACACATTTTGCAAACCATATTCTTTTGCTGAGTTAATTACATGTTGTGTCGCAACTTGAGCAGCGTAAGGAGTAGCTTTTCTAGATCCTTTAAAGCCATGCTTTCCAGCTGAAGACCAGCAAACAATATTTCCACTCAAATCAGAAATCGAAATAATAGTATTATTGAAGCTAGCAAAAACGTGAACTACTCCGTTAACAATACTCTTTTTCTTTTTACTAGAATTCTTAGGAGTTACTTTTTTGTCGCTTGATTGAGATTTTGTTTCTGTCATATTTTTAATTATTTAACGGCTTTTTTCTTATTAGCAATTGCAACACCTTTACCCTTACGAGTTCTAGCATTAGTATGAGTTCTTTGACCTCTTACCGGAAGTTTTTTCACATGTCTGATTCCGCGATAACAACCTATGTCTGCCAATCTTTTAATATCAGCGGCAACTTTTCTTCTTAAGTCTCCCTCAAGAACTGAACGCTCTTTCTCTAATAATGATCTTACCTGAGCAATTTTCTCTTCACTCACTTGGTGAGTTCTCAGTTGAAGATCAATTTTTAATTTTTGACAAATTTTTTGTGCAGTATTGCTACCAATTCCGTATATGTAAGTTAGTGCAATTACGAAACGTTTTTCCTTTGGAATGTTTACACCAGCGATTCTAGCCAAGCTAAGTACCCTCTTTTTTATTAATATTTATTGTATGGAAGCCTTACGAATTGCTCCTACCAGTTCCTCAAAAACGAGGGGGGCGCTTTTTATGGCGTCAATTGGAAGAAGCAAGTGAATTTTTTTATAATATTCTATCAGTGGAGCGGTTGAATTATGATAAACTTTAAGACGATTAATTACAGTCGAGTCATTATCATCACTTCTACTATCGAACTGATTTGATTGACACTCGTCACAAATTCCCTCTTTTTTAAGGACTTTGAAATATCGGTTATAAACCACGCCACAAGTTTTACACGAAAACCTTCCGGAAATTCTTTTTATCAAAACTTCTTCAGCGACTTGAAAGTCAAAAACAATATCGATTTTTTTACCAATAAGAATAAGCATTTCTCCAAGATCTTCTGCTTGCTTTATGTTCCTAGGAAATCCATCAAGAATAAATCCAGTATCACAACCACCTTCGGTAAGCTGTTTTTTAATAATGTCAACAACCACGTTATCTGGAACTAGCTGCCCAGAATCCATATAAGATTTAGCGTCTTTTCCTATCTCGCTTTGCAAAATAACCTCTTTGCGCAAAGCCTCTCCCGTTGAAATCGTTTTAATCTTTAGCTTTTCAGCAAGCATTGCAGCCTGCGTACCCTTTCCAGAACCAGGGGCGCCCAAAAAAACAAAGTTCATCCCCTAACCCTCACCCTTCTTCTTTTAGTAACAGAGCCATATTTACTTGAGAAAAGATGCGACTGCACTTGATTAATCAAATCTAAAACCACGTTAACCATGATCAGAATCCCTGTCCCGCCAATATGTAGCGGTATTGAGTATCTGGTAACTAAAATTTCCGGTGTAACACAAACAAATATCAGGTAAGTAGCACCTATTAACGTCAAGCGAGAAACAATTTTATCTAAATGTATGGTAGTTGAAGCGCCTGGTCTGATACCAAGAATAAAACAGTTACTCTTCTTCAAATTATTAGCCACTTCTTCAGTGTTAAAAATTATTGAAGAGTAAAAGTAAGAAAAGAATAAGATAAGAGTCGAAAACAATGCTAAGTAAATCGCTCCTCCTCTATGAAGAGCCGAAATAAAGGAAGATCCCTCATCAACTCCAATAAATTGAACCAGTGCCGCAGGAAACATTAAAATTGAGCTTGCAAAAATTGGAGGTATAACTCCAGAAATATTGATTTTTAAAGGCAAAAAAGATGAATCACTCGCACCAGATGATTTCATCATGGCCCCATTTGGGTACTGAATTTTAATGCGTTTATGTGTTTTTTCAATAAAGCAAACTAGCATTAAAAAAGCGGCAAAAGCGGTAAAAAAAAGTAAAATAATAAACCAAGAATAAACGCCCGTTCTAGCTAAATCAAAAATTTGAACAACAGTCGCCGGCAAAGAAGATACGATTCCAACAAAAATAATCAGAGAAATGCCATTGCCAATACCAGAAGATGTGATCTTTTCACCAAACCACATGAGCATTACCGTGCCGCCAACCAGACTGATGCAGGTAGTCCACATGAATATATTAGAATCAGATACAAAGGCGCTATGCTCTGAATTAGAAAGCGCATAATAAACACCGATCGATTGAAAAAAAGCCAATGCGATCGTCAAATATCTCGTATACTGGTTAATTTTGGCACGCCCATACTCACCTTCTTTTTTCAAATTCTCCAACCCCTTATACATTGAGGATAGAAGCTGCATTATAATTGAAGACGTAATATATGGCATGATGTTTAGCGCAAAGATACTCATTCTTTCCAGAGCTCCACCGGAAAAAAGATTAATCATGCCAAACATATTAGCTCCCTCACCCGCGAAGAACTTCCTTAATACATCAATATTAATCCCAGGGATTGGCACAAAAGTACCAAATCTGTAAACAAACAGGATAAATATCGTGAATAAAATTCTTTTCTTTAGTTCTGAATTTGAAGCTACCACAGACATTATAGAGAGAAGGATTTGGCCTTTTCAGAGTAAGTATCCACGGAAACCTTTATTTTGGCAGCAAGAGAGCTATCTCTACTCATAATTAATTTTACTTTAGAGTTCTTGCTTTTAATTAAGCCAACTGCTTCTAGATGTTCTTTTGTGATAGCAGATGAAGAATCTAGCTTTTTGCTTTCTACGAAATTTAAAACATCACGAATATTAATGACCTCGATTTCTTTACGAAGAGCGTTTACAAACCCTCTTTTTGGGAGACGCATGTAAACTGGGGTTTGCCCACCTTCAAAACCTCTTACTGAGTGATGTCCGGTTCTAGCCTTTTGACCTTTTACACCACGACCAGAAGTTTTGCCTTTACCGGAACCGATACCGCGACCAACCCTGATACGAGAATTTCTTTTAATTTTTGGTAACCCTTGAAGAGAAAGAGACATGATTTTTAAGCTAATGAAATTTTAACAATATGTTCAACTTTTTTTATCATACCTATAGTTGAACTATCACAATTTAGGTTTGAAGAACTGCCTATACCTCTTAAACCAAGACCGATAAGGTTCCCTCTCTGTCTATCGTTAAGCTTTGAACCGCCCTTAACTTGGGTAACTACAACTTTTTTATCTAAAAATACTTTAATTTGCATAATATCTATTCAATCCCCTCTTTTTTTTCTTTTTCTACGCCATGATTAAGCGCCAAGTTTCTTCTTTTTACAATTTCGGAAATTTCTTTTGATCTTCTTTCTGCCACAATTTTAGGAGAAACCAAGGCTTTAAGTGCTGCAAATGTTGCCGCAATCATATTATAAGGATTTGAAGTGCCAACTGATTTTGCTACAATATCGTGAATACCAGCGCACTCAAATATGGCGCGCATAGGACCACCAGCAATAACTCCAGTTCCTGCTGGGGCAGCTCTTAAATAAACCTTAGCCGAACAAAATCTAGCAAAAATATCATGATGAATCGTGCGACCTTCTTTCAAAGAAACTTTGGTCATGGCTTTTTTCGCAGCTTCAAAAGCTTTATTTTTGGCGTCAGAAACTTCTGTTGCATTTCCTTTACCAAAACCAACACGCCCGTTTTTATCGCCAACCACAACTAATGCTGCAAAGGACATGTTCTTGCCACCTTTTACAGTCTTCGAAACGCGATTAATTGCTACCAACTTTTCTACAATTTCCAAGTTTCCCTTTTCTTTTTGATTATTTTTTGCTTGTTTTGACATCTGATTTTAAAATTAGTTAGAACTGTAATCCAGCTTCACGACAAGCTTCAGCTATCGTTTGAACACGGCCATTATACGCATACGCGCCTTTATCAAACACAACCTTGGTAATACCACTATTTAAACAAAGCTGCGCAAATTCTTTGCCAACCAGCTTAGCTTTTTCGACACCATTCATTTTCTCATTTTCCTTGAGATTGAGAGTTGAATAAGCCTGCAATACCTTTCCTTCAACATCAATGAGCTGGGTATAGATATTTTTATTTGATCTTGATACAACGATTCTTGGTCTAGAAGATTTATTGTTCTGAGCAATGGCATTTCGGACCCTAAATTTTCTTCTCTCGTAACTTGTAATCATACTATTTTTTCTTTCCCTCTTTTCTTAGAATTTTTTTACCAAAAACTTTTACACCTTTTCCTTTATAAGGCTCAGGCTTTCTAAAAGATATAATTTCAGCAGCAACCTGACCAACTAGAACATTATCATCTCCTGAAATGATGATCAGATTTGGCTTTTCAAAAACAGCCGTAATACCCTTTGGCATAGCGTAGAAAATTTCATGACTATAGCCTAAAGTTAAAATCAGAACTTCTTTATCAACCGACGCCTTATAACCAACTCCATTAATTTCTAAAGTGGTTTTAAAGCCAGTTTTTAGCCCAGTTATAATATTTTTAATATTACTTCTATCCATACCAACAAACATCGAGATATCAGGAACTGACTTGTTGGCAGCAGAAACTTTGATCTGACTGTCAATAATCTCTACATTAACTCCAGGACTAACTTGATACGTTTTCTTCACTTTTCCAGAATCAAAAGAAATAACGCCTTTATTAACTGTGACTTTAATACTATCCGGAACGATAACCGGCAACTTTCCTACACGAGACATTGTTTAAGCTAAAATATTTTAAAAAGAACTTCACCACCAAGTTTTTTTGTACGAGCTTCATGATCTATCATTACGCCTTGAGAGGTTGAAATAATAATCATTCCTAATCCATTTTTTACTAGAGGAATTTTATTAGCATGGCAATATACTCTCTTTCCAGGCTTAGAAATAACTTGAATTTCACTAACTACAGGATTTGAAAAGTGATATTTTAAATGAATATCAAATACCTCAAAGTTACCATCTTTTACTCTACTATAACTAAGGATATAACCTTCATCCTTTAGTATTTGTAAAATATTCTCTCTTAACTGAGAGACCGGGCAAGAGATTACCGATTTTTTAACCATATAGCCATTTTTAATTCTGGCGACTAAATCCGAAACCGAATGATTGAAAGACATTTATTACTACCAACTTGATTTAATTAAACCTGGAATTTGACCCCAAGATGCTAACTCCCTAACTGCGATACGAGATAAGCCAAACTTTCTAAGATTACCTCTTGGTCTTCCGCTCAGAGCACATCTATTTCTGTGTCTTGTGCGAGAACCATCACGAGCCATCTCTGAAAGTTTAATCTGAGCCATTAATCTTTCTTCGAATGGCAATGATTTATCCTTTGCTGTCAAAATGACTTTTTGTCTTTTGATCTTATGCAGCTGAGATAACTCTTTTCTATTATTGTTTTTTATAATCGATGATTTTTTTGCCATACTACTTGATCGGGAAATTAAGTTTTTTTAACAGGTAAAGAGCCTCTTCTTTGCTTTGAGCTGTAGTTACAACCGTAATATTCATCCCAAAGATTTTTGGGATATTATCCAAGTCAACTTCAAGGAATATATTATGCTCTTTTACTCCGAAAGAGTAGTGATTACTTTGATTAAAACCTTTTGAAGATAGTCCTCTAAAATCTCTAATTCTTGGCAACGCAATATTTGTCAATCTATCTAAAAACTCATACATTTTTTTACCTCTTAGGGTAACTCTGCACCCAATTGGTAAATCCTTTCTTAATTTAAAAGTAGAGATTGCTTTGCGCGATTTAGTTAAAACCGCCTTTTGACCAGCAATATTTGAAACTTGAGCAGCCAGATAAGACAAGAATTTATTATCACTATCAGTTGCTTTTATACCAACGTTAAGACTGATCATCTTAAGTCTAGGTATTGCAAGGTCATTTGTGTAAGAAAACTTCTTTTTCAAATCAGCAATTGAATCTTTATATAGTTTTTCAGTTATAGTTTGCATCGATTTATACAATTTTTTTACCAGATTTTTTTGAAACGCGACTTTTTCTGGTGAAAACCTTTCCTTCACCAGGATCTGTCACAAATTTAATTTTTACCGCTTTACCGCTTTCAACATGAGAAACATTAGACATATGAATCGGCTTCTCGACTTTAACAATTTGTCCAGGAGTTGATGACGTTGGCTTCCTATGAACGGTAGCAACATTAACCCCCTCTACGGTAACTTTTTCACCAGATAGGGCGATTATCTTCCCTATTTTACCTTTACTAGATCCAGTGATAACGATAACTTGATCATTCTTTTTAAATTTATGTGCCATTATCTACAAAACCTCCGAGGCTAATGATGCTATTTTTAGAAAATTTTGCTGCCTTACTTCACGCGCAACTGGACCAAAAACACGTGTCGCCAATGGTTCACCATCTTTGTCCACAAGAACTACTGCATTGTCATCAAATTTTACAAAACTGCCATCACTTCTAACAATTTTATTTTTTGTGCGAACAATAACACCTTTTGCTACTTGACCTTTTTTTACTTTTGATCCCGGAATAACACTAGTAATAGAAAGAACTATAACAGTACCAATTCCAGTAATCATGTGGCCCGAGCCACCCAAAACCTTAATACATCTAGCAGACTTTGCGCCTGAATTATCGGCAACAACTAGATTTGTTTGCATTTGAATCATTGTAAATCCCTAATTAGTTAACTTTAAGAGCCCATCTCTTGGTTTTAGAAAGCGGTCTTGAGCCAACAATTTCCACCTCGTCTCCAACATTCACTTTTTTACCTTGCGAATCCACTAAATATTTTTTGTGGACAGTAATATATTTACCGTAGCGAGGATGTTTTTTGTAAGCAGTTGAGAGAGCTTTAAAAGTTTTCTCGTCTATGATATTTAAAACCGTAACTTTCATTATTAGACAGCAATCTTTTTGTTGTTAAGTGTAGTAAAAAGTCGTGCGACTTCTTTTTTTTTGTGCTTGTAATCCTTTATAACAATTGCTTCTCCAGAAGAGGCTTTAATTCTCATCATTAGAAGCTCTTTTTTAAGAGCTTCTATGTTTAGCAAAGTTGTCGTTTCTTCTTTTTTCATGATCTAAACGTGATTAACGATTTTAGTTTTAAATGGTAACTTAGCAGCAGCTTTCTGTAAAGAAACCGAAGCAGACTCATTATCAATTCCATCAATCTCGAAAATGATACGGCCCGGCTTAATTTTAGCAATATAGTATTCAACATTACCCTTGCCACTTCCCATTCTAACCTCTGCAGGTTTTTGAGTAACGGGAGTATGAGGAAAAACCATTATCCAAAGTTTACCAGCCCGCTTCATATAGCGCGTAATAACTTTTCTAGCTGACTCGATTTGCTTAGATGTTAGCTTTCCTGGTTCAAGAGCCTTTAGACCAAAAGAACCAAACTTCAGGCTATTGCCGTTAGCAGCGGTACCGAGAATTTTCTTCCCGCCTTTCTGCGCCTTTCTATATTTTGTCTTTGCTGGAACTAGCATTTTTAAACTTTTAGTTATTTACTGTTTTTGACTTCTTCTCAACGAAGCCTTTATAAATCCATACTTTCACGCCAATAACGCCGTAAGTTGTATAGGCATTTGCGATAGCATAATCGATATTACAACGCAGAGTATGCAACGGAACAGACCCTTCTTTATACCATTCAGTTCTTGCAATTTCAGCACCACCCAATCTTCCAGAGCAGCTTACCTTGATTCCTAAAGCTCCACACTTCATGGCTGATTGCATGGATTTTTTCATTACTTTCTTAAAAGCCGCACGACCCTCTAATTGCTTAGCAATACTTTGAGCAACTAAAGAAGAGTTGGCATCTGGTTTGTCAATTTCAACTATTCTTACATCAACTTTACAGGCAGCAATCTTTTCAACTGCTTGATTAATTTTTTCGATATCTAAACCTTTCTTGCCTATAAGAACTCCGGGCTTCGAGGTTTTAATAATGAGATGAATTTTATCTGATGGCCTTTCTACCACAACACTGCCAATACCACAATGGGCATAGTTCTTTTTGATAAAGCTTCTTATGGTTACGTCATTAATTAGCTTTTTGGCGTAATTTTTTTGATCGAACCAAACCGACTCCCAGTTTTTGCTGTTGAGCAGTCTAAAACCTACTGGATTAACTTTCTGACCCACTTCTTACTCTCCTTTTGTTGTTTTTTTAGTCGCTTTTTTTTCCGGCTGTTTTTCAGCCAAAATGACACGAATATTGCTAAAAGTTTTGATAATACTACTTGATTTGCCACGACCTCTTGCCGCAAATCTACGTAAAGCAAAAGCGCGACCGACATCCACACCTTTAACGTAGAGATTATCCACGTCCATGTTGTGATTATTTTCCGCATTAGACATAGCGGAATATACAAGAGCTCTTACAACCGATGCAATCTTCAATTTAGAAAATTGTAAAAGCTTTAAAGCTTCTGAAACCGATAAACCAGAAACGCTTTTTGTTACTCTCATAACCTTTAATGGACTTGACTTCACTGAACTTAAGTAAGCCACTGCTAATTTTTCTGTCATGATATTATGATTTTGTAACTTTTTTATCGCCACCATGACCATAAAAAGTTCTAGTTAAAGCAAATTCACCAAACTTGTGTCCAACCATACCTTCGGTAACTGAAACGGAAATAAATTTTTTACCGTTGTGAACGGCAAAATTAATACCGACGAATTGAGGTAATATTGTTGATCTTCTAGACCAGGTTTTAATTACCTGCTTCTTAGAAGAATTTAGGTAGTCTCTTGCTTTTTTAAGCAAATAACCATCTACGAATGGAACTTTCCACGTTGATCTAGGCATAATTATTTATCTCTTCTTGATTTAACAATAAAACGGTTCGAGGTCTTGCTTCTTTTTCTGGTTTTCTTTCCTTTTGCAGATTTTCCTGTAGGAGAAACTGGATGTCTACCACCAGAAGTTTTTCCTTCGCCACCACCATGCGGGTGATCAACCGGGTTCATAACAACGCCACGAACAGTTGGTCTAATTCCTAACCATCTTGATCTTCCAGCTTTACCAATTGAGATATTTTTATTATCCAAGTTAGAAACTGATCCGATGGTAGCCATACAATCAAGTAGAAATAATCTGATTTCACCTGACTGGATTTTAACAAGAGCATATCCGCCATCCTTTCCTACTAATTGAGCATAAGTACCTGCAGATCTAGATACCGCACCACCGCAACCGGGCTTCAATTCAATATTGTGAATGATAGAGCCGATTGGAATAACTGAAAGTGGCATAGAGTTGCCTATCTTAACGTCAATAAGGCTTTTTGATGACATAATTCTATCGCCGATTGCAAGCTTATGAGGTGCAAGGATGTATGAAAAGATTCCATCAGAATACTTAAGTAAAGCAATGAAAGCCGTACGGTTTGGATCGTACTCAATTCTTTCTACCACAGCTTCTAAGTCAAATTTATCCCGCTTAAAATCGATTACACGAAAAGATTTTTTATGACCACCAGACTTGTGTCTAACAGTAATGTGACCCATATTATTATGCCCTGCTTTTTCCCCAACTTTAGTAGTGAGAATTTTTAAAGGAGAACCTTTCCACAATTCACTTCTATCAATGGTTATAAGCTGCCTTAAAGATGGAGTTATAGCCTTGTAATTCTTAAGAGCCATATTATTTTACGAACCGAAATTAATTAATTGACCTTCTTTTAAGGTAACAATGGCCTTTTTGTAAGAACCTCTTGTTCCCTCAACGCCTTTGAATCTTTTTACCTTAGATTTGGTATTGATTATATTTACCTTCTCTACTTCTGCACCAAAAGCCTTTTTGACTAATGACGCAATTTCGTCTTTATCACAGCTTGCAGCAACTTGGAAATGATATTTTCTATCTACAAGCTGTTTGTTTGATTTTTCCGTATAAATCAAACCTTTGATTTTATCGTAGTTTAACAAAGCTGTCATTATACTAAGGCTCCCAAAATTTTGCTTTCGAATACTTTGCTATCAACCATGATATTCTCAAAACTCAAAATATCATAAACGTTAATAGCTTTAGAATCTAAAGCTTTCACATTTTTTAAATTTTTTACTGATTTCACAAGAGCTTCATTATCTCCACCATGAACGATCAAGGTGCTAGAAAACTTATTTTTTTCTAAAACAAGTTTTATTTTAGATGTTTTAATTTCTGGACCAAAGTTACAAAAGATAGTAATCTTGCTTTCTTTTAGCTTTAATCTCAAAACATCTGCCAATGCTTTTTTAACAATCTTTTTTGGCATCGAAAAATCGAAAGATTTTGGTACTGGACCGTGGCAAGTTCTACCACCAACGAATTGAACAGATCTTTTGCTGCCTTGACGAGCATTGCCGGTACCTTTTTGTTTATAAGGCTTTGCAGTTGTGCCAGAAATTTCAGCCATAGTCTTAGTTTTAGCAGAACCCGCTCTTTTTCTAGCAAGTTGCCACCTAACCACATAAGATACTGATTTTGCGCTTTCGATTTCAAGACCGCTTGCTAATTCAATTTTCTGAGAGCTAGCACCATCTTTAGAAAAATCTATGGTTTTGATAGTTAGAGAAGTCATATATTTTAGAAATTTTGAACAATTTTAAGAATTACATCGCTACCAGCATTGCCTGGGATCGCACCTTTAACTGCGATAATAGATCTTTCCTTATCGATTAGTATAATTTCTAAATTCTTTACAGTTACTGCATCGACACCCATATGTCCAGCCATTTTTTTACCTTTGAAAGTTTTGCCTGGATCTTGTCGCTGACCAGTAGATCCATGAGAACGATGAGAAACTGAAACACCGTGAGAAGCTTCCAAACCGCGGAAATTCCATCTCTTCATTACGCCGGCGAAACCTTTGCCAATAGTAACACCTCTGATACTGATTTTATCGCCTTCTTTCAAAATTTCGTCGATTGCAATCGAATCCCCAACTTTAAGGTGTAATCCTTTTTTAACTTGCGAACCAAGAATTTTCTTAAAAAGAGGCACTGATTTTTTATTAAAAATTCCAGCAGCTGGTTTTGAAACTTTTTTTGGATTAGTAACTTTTTCGAAAGCTACTAATAAATTATCAAAATCCTTATCTTCATTTACTTTTAGCTCTAGCACGCAATTTTCATAAACTTGTACCATAGTCAAAGGAATAGAAACTCCGTTATCCTTGAAAAGGTGCGACATGCCGATCTTTTTTCCGACTAATTCTAACATCTAATTACTTTGCCCCGTTGATTGCAATTTTAATATTCACACCAGCTGAGAGATTCAGCTTCATCAGAGCATCTACAGTTTGAGCTGTTGGAGAGATGATTAGCAATCTTTTTGACGATCTAATTTCAAACTGTTCTCTGGAGTCCTTGTCTACGTGAGGACCTCTGATTACGCAGAACTTTTGGATCTTTGTTGGTAGAGGAATTGGTCCTTTAATACCAGCACCAGTTCTTCTAACAGTTCCAATGATTTCATTCATTGCCTTGCTTAATACAAGGTGATCAAAAGACTCAAGAGTGATTTTAATGCTCTCTTTATTTTTCATGGATTCCTATTTAATAATCTTAGCAACAACACCAGCCCCAACAGTTCTGCCACCTTCACGGATAGCAAAACGAAGACCTTCTTCCATAGCGATTGGAGCGATTAGTTCTACGATAAGTTTAACATTGTCGCCAGGCATAACCATTTCAACTCCTTCTGG
>CANEVP010000026.1 GCA_947442475.1 Rickettsiales bacterium | reverse complement strand
CTCGCGTCTTTCCGCGTCAAGATTGAACACAAATTCAGAGAGTTAAAAATATTCAGAATTCTTTCTGGAACTTACAGGAATTTTAGAAAGAAGCTTCACATGAGGCTTAACATCATTGCTGGCATTGTGAATTTGAAACATGCGTTCTAGGCAGGAAAGACAAGGCTTTGCGGCAGGTAAGAAAAAATTTGTGAGTAATTTAAAGGTTTGGAGAATTTATGAAATCGTTTCGTAAGGGGTCTATTAGATACGACTTTTAATTCTACTGCAGGCAATTCAACCGATGATGGTTTTTATTATTATGGAGATGACAAAACTGTTGCGGATGATGATTTAGCAACTGATGACGTGACTAATGACAACGCTGATCTTTCAGATTCAGACCAGCTTTTTAATTTGTTGATTTTACCAAATAACTAAACAACTATTTTAGTCGGAGTCACCGCCACAGAGCTAGCCAAATCACCGCAAAATTATTACTCGCTACCTGAGCTAGAGGTTGAATCAGCTTCACCTTCAAGCCAAACTACTACAAGTCCTGTAACTAATCCAACTCTAAAGCCAACTACTCAACCAATTTCATTTATGACTAATTACTTATTACCAGTTGCAACTGGTTCACAAGTTTCTAACGAGTTTGATGGAATCAACCATTTCGGCATTGATTTTGCTGTGAGCTCAGGTTCTTCGGTTAATGCGATCAACGATGGTTTAGTAATTAGAAAAATTGCCGATCATCCAAAATTTGGTAATGTGTTAATAATTAATCAAAGAGACGGCACCGCTGCACTTTATGCGCATTTAAGCAGCTTTGGCGCCACCAATGTTGGTGACGAAATCGCTCAGGGTTCTGAAATTGCACTTTCTGGTGCCACAGCAAATGGCACCCAGCATTTACATTTAGAAATCATCTCAGGATCAGCCGCCATTTCCACCATCGCCGAATCTTTAAACCCTGAAATTGGTATTGCAGATAACTTATACCGCACTAACCCCCGCCCACTATTTAACACTCGCTACACTGAAACAGAATTTACTAGAACCGTCGTGGCAAATGCCGCTGAAATTACAGCAGATAGCCGCGACAACAAAGTAAAAAGCACAAATATCGCAAGCGACACCATGATGTACGGCAATGCCGGAAATGATAAATACTTTTTTGATTTCACTAAAGATGGCGGATATTTAGCCACGCATTACACCATTTCTGACACCGATCTTGATGGCGCAATTGAAGTTGCCTATGGCGACGGAACTTATGTAACTCTTTCAGGAAACGCTCGCGCCAAAACCGATGATGCGGGAAATGTTATTGCCAATAATTGGGTTTTTAGCCAAGGATTTGAAGCGAAGTTAGATGGCAGCAACTTGGTTATTTTTAAAGCAGGTGCGGATATCGCTGACGACTCGGTTGGTAGAATCATCATCGAAAATTATTCTGACCCAAGATCTTTCGGATTTACCTTAGGCAAAACCACCGACTTAGACGCCTATGGAACTAGCATCACGGGGTATGATGAAAAAACTGTGAGCTTGACGGAGAATCGTCGTTTTCTTGGTGGCACCTTCCTTCAAGCTGATGATGGGTTTTACGCTCCGGTATTGCAAGAAACCACTGGCTTTAGCGCTGGTTATAGATATCGCCTTGGACAATTTAATTCAGCTGGTGTTTTAATCGATCAGTTCGAGCTTAGTGATGAGCATGAAGCAACTAACATGTTGGCTCCGATTAAATATACCGATCCCAATACTGGCCTCGAATCATTAGCAATACCTTACAGCTCGCAATATACTGACGCATCTAACGTAATTCAAACTCGAGTTGGAATTTGCTTAGTTGATAAATCAGGCAAAAGAACTTCCGCCACAATTGCCAGCGCTTCAGGCTCAAGCCGAGTTAACACTGCTAATTTCTTGCAACAAGCAGGTAACGAGGATGACGATTCGATCAATCCTGGCGACACTTACAGCAACTTCATTGGCTTCACTTACAGGACTCAAGCTGGACAGCGCCTTTTGCAAAAAGTTGATATGTCAACTTTGGAAAAACTGGGCAGCACCGTGGCAATTGCTGGCAACTTTCAAGCCACTTTTGAAAGCTCAAATACGCTGCAATTTTCCGACGGAAATAAAGTAACGATTACTGCAGGCACGAGCGTGGCCGCACAATTGCCAAAACTTCGTAATCAAGTTGGCACAGAGATAATTCCAAATTACACTCCGAATTCTAGCCAATATGTCACTAGTGGCACTGTGGAAAAATCGATAATTTCGGTTAATCCTAATCAAGATTTAGATCTTATCATCATCTCTAATCCAGACTCAGTTACGGTTTTGATGGCTGATTCTGCCTTTGCAAATATTGATAGCGGCACTGGACAAAACATTACTTTTAGCCTTCCTGTAAGCAATCTAAGTCAGGCATCAGTTTATTCCACCAGCTCATCGCTTGAGGAAATTCTTAGTGGCACCATTATTCCATCTTCAAGAAGAGTACTTACTGCAGAAGAAGAAAATGCGGCTTTAGTATCAAATAATAATCCCAAGTTAGTTGCAAAGATTTGGGAGAAGAATGTTAGAGGATCTACCCTAGAATATGTTGACCCACTTAAAGCTTCATTACCTGAAGATGTTTTTGGCAAACCAGAGAGAAAACATCTTAGATTTGAAGCTAAATCTGCGATTAGTGAAGACAATTTCTTAACGACTGAAGATATTACACTAGATGAAGTTGATCAACCAATCACCATTATTGAGCTTTTAGAAGGTCAAAAAGTTGTTTTGGTTGGAAAAAATGCCACTGAAGTTGAACAATCGCTTGCCACTTATTTTTCGACGCAAGATTTAACTCCAACTGCAGCTCCAAGTTATTTCTTAACTTTTGTTCCAACTGGCAGCCCAATAACTCTGGTTCCAACGCTTCTTCCGACTGTAGATCCAACCACCGGACAGCCAACTAAAAACCCAACTTTCGTTCCAAGCAAAACTCCAAGCGGCGAACCAACTTGGACTCCTTCAGAAGATCCATCTTCTGGACCAACTTATACACCAAGCATTGATCCAAGCGGCAATCCTACAATGGTGCCAACACTATCTCCAACTGGCCTGCCTACACCAATTCCTACCTTCTCGCCATCTTATTCACCAAGCGGCGTACCGTCATTAAATCCGAGTTTTGTACCAACTGAGTCTCCAACTCTTGCTCCATCTGGCGTGCCAAGCCAAATGCCGACTTTGTCTCCGACACTTAGTCCAACGGGTAAACCAAGTTTGGTTCCAACGCTTTTGCCAACTGGAGAACCAACCGAATTACCATCTTACATCCCAACTTGCGACCCAACTAGAATTCCAACAATACAACTCACCAGAGCTCCAACTAACTTACCAAGTAACTTCCCAACCGTTACTCTAACCACCAACCCAACTACTCTTGAACCAACACTTGTTCCATCTTTTGGTCCAACTCAAAAACCATCTGATCTTCCAACTATACAACCAAGTTTTAGTCCAACTCAGGCGCCAACAGTTATTCCAAGCGTAAGTCCAACAGCTCTTCCAACTGAAGCGCCAAGCAAAATGCCGACTTTTGCTCCAACAATGATACCAAGCGATCCACCAACTACTCCTCCAACCTTGGTGCCAAGCTTATTGCCAACCACCAATCCAACCGGAGAGCCCACTAGATTTCCTACTTTCGTTCCAACTATAGTTCCAAGTAAAGATCCGACCCAAGCCCCAACCGTGGTGATGACGGAAGCGCCAACCGATCATCCAAGTGATTCGCCTTCTTTCTTTCCAACTTTTGGTCCAACCGGCGCGCCAACATGGATGCCAACTACCGGCCCAACAGTAAGCCCGAGCGAGTTGCCAAGTGTTGCTCCAAGTTCAGATCCAACCAAAGCTCCAACAATTACTCCAAGTATAAATCCATCATCGCTACCGTCGCCAGTTCCAACTAGAATGCCGAGCTTTATTCCAAGCGCGAGACCGTCTGTTGGCCCTTCTGGTGAACCGACTTTAGAACCAACTTTAATTCCAACTGATAGTCCGACAAGTAAACCTTCTGGATTACCAACCGAGATGCCAGTTTTCACTTGGAATCCATCTAGTAAGCCAAGCTATCAACCTGTGGCCGACCCAAGTTCCCTACCAAGCGGCACTCCAACTTTTTACCCATCTTTTGATCCAACAGTTGAGCAAACCGTAATTACTTTCTTACCAACCGGAACCCCGACCAGATATCCAACAATAACACCATCTTCTAACCCAACAAGCAGGCCAACTTTCCGCCCAAGCCCGAGACCAACTTTAATGCCGAGCTACCAGCCAACGATGGTGCCAAGCAATCCACCAACTATTCCGCCAAGCCATGTTCCAAGCGTAAGACCAACTGTTCAACCAACGGTTCCCCCAACTCTTGAACCAACCTACATTTCAACTCCAAATCCTACCGGACAGCCCAGTGTTATTTGGACCAAAACTCCAACAGACTATTCTTCAAGCGCTCCAACTTGGAAACCGTCTTCTAATCCGACGACTGGTCAACCAACCATGGTTCCAACAACCGGACCAAGTTACAACCCAAGCGCTGAGCCAAGCATTTTTCCAAGCTCAGATCCAAGCAAGGCGCCGACTTTTTCTCCAAGTTCAAAGACTCCAACAAGAGTTCCAAGCCGCGCTCCAACAACCTATGTTCCAACTTACCTTATTTCTTCTTCACCAAGCGAAGATCCGAGCGTGTCTTCTGCGATTGAAATAATGCCCTCGAGCCTTCCAAGCGATAAAGGTAAGCCATCTAGCTATCCAAGTAGAGAGGAGATCTTGTCAACTAGGACACCATCAAATGCCCCAGTCGGAGCAATCAGTGGCGGCAATAATGAAGGCCTAAGTACTCCTGCGTGGGGAGGAATTGCCGCAGGAATTATCGTAGGAATTTTATCTGCAATAGGAGGAATTCGCTTTTTGTGGCGGCGCAATATAAATCAAAGACAAGCTAATAAAATTACTCCGTTTGACAATCCGTCTACTCCTCCGTTTGACAATCCGTCTACTACGTTTGAAAATCCGCCGGAAAAACTCATAACAACGACAGAACAAAATGGAAATAATGACCCCGAAATCGAAGTAGTTAATCAATCTGGGCAATCTGAAATAGAAGGGGGAGAAACTATACAAGATAATACTACAGAAATAAGGGTGGCAAAAATAGTGGAAGAAACGGGTTTATTAGATGAAGATCATCGCGAACCGGTTTTTACAATAGCGGGCGACATCAAAAAAAATGAACGGTCAGAAGTAGAATCTGTTGATGAAGTATCTAAGACAGTTGACAAAAATCCTCCTGGATCAACCATAAATCCTAACCGATATAAAATAGCGGGCCCAACAACTCTTGACATTAAGGTACCAGGCACTGTCACAGGCGGAAGAAACTATAATAATACCGTTCATTTAGAACCCTTGGACATCAAAGATGGAGGCGGGGAAAGAGGAAGAGGAGGAGGAAGAAGAGGAGGTGGAAACAGAAACCGGAATACTAGCAAGGAGATTGGGAAGACTATTCCCGATGGTAAGGATGGCCACAAATAATCGTCTGAGCCCGATAAAGCTGCTCAATTAGCACTGACCTCACCATCAGGTGAGGCAGCGTCATGAGTCCAAAAGAAATTTTTAAATGATTTTTTTTCAGCAGCTCCAGCGCCAAGCCATCGGCGCCACCAATCACAAAAGTTAAATCCGAATCACCGCTCACGCCAAATTCTGAAATTAATTTAGCAAAATCTTTGCTACCGAATTGCTTACCTCTTTCATCAAGCAAAATTAATTTTGAGCTGGGGCGCAAAGCTTTTAAAATCAGCTTTCCCTCGCCTTCTTTAATTTTATTCACCGACATATTTTGCGCATTTTTTAATTCCATTTCGCGCAGCTCAATTTTCCATTTCGAACGCTTCAAATAATTTTCAAACACCGCTTTATGTGGCGAGTTTTCAAACTTTCCAATTGACAGAATTGTGATTCGCATAATTTTACTCTTAGTTTATATATCCAACGCAATAATTCTCATTTCATGAAAATCGCAATTTATCCTGGCACTTTTGATCCGATCACTTTTGGCCATCTTGACATCATCAAAAGAGCTTCTGAGCTTTTCGATCATCTGATAATCGCAGCCGCAAAAGACAATTACAAAAATCCACTTTTCACCCTTGATGAAAGAGTAAAATTAATTGAAGAAGAAACCGCTCACCTCAATAAAAACGGCAATATTTCGGTAGAAAAATTTGAAGGTCTATTGGTTGGCTACGCTCGCAAAAAAAATGCTAAAGTAATTATTCGCGGGCTTCGCGCTGTTTCTGATTTTGAATATGAATTTCAAATGTTTGGCATGAATGCTAAGCTTGATCCAGAAATTCAAACAATTTTTCTTCCAGCGTCTGAAACCAATCACTTCATAGCGTCAAGGTTGGTTAAGGAGGTAGCGAAACTTGGGGGCAATATTTCTAAATTTGTTTCGGCGAATGTGGCAAATCAGTTAGAAAAAAAATTAGAATCACTGCAAAAATGAAAATTAGAGACGAAATCTGGATACTCGCTGATGACAGACCTGGAACGGTTTCACAAAGCATTGGCCTCGCCGAAGAAATCGCCTTTGATTACAAACTAATCAAACTCGACTACAGTGTTTTTTCTGCGCTTCCCAACTGTTTTTTATCAAACTCTTTGTTACGAGTTTCAGCATCTTTAAGAAAAGATTTTAAAAGATTAAATTACCTACCAAGCCTTGTCATTTCTGCCGGCAGAAGATCTGCACCAATCGCGCTTTACTTAAAAAAACTATCAAAAAATCGCACCGAAATTGTGCAAATCATGCGCCCAAATTTGAATTTAGAAAAATTCGATTTCGTGATTTTACCCAAACATGACGGAGCTGTAGAAGAAAAATTTTCCAACCTGATTACCACCATTGGATCGCTGACAAAAACTAATGAAAATTTAATCGAACAAGAAAAAGCAAAATTCGCTCCTTGGTTTCAAGATATCACGAAAACCAAAATTGCCGTAATGATTGGAGGATCTTCTGCTAAAACAAAATTCACTAAAAATTCGGCCGAAAAATTAGCCAAAATCTCTTCTAACATTGCTGAAAAAATGGACGCAACTTTACTAGTTTCAAACAGCAGAAGATCTGGCGCCGAGATTACGGAAGTAATAAAATCAAACCTCGATTGCGATTTTAAATTTTTTGATTGGGAAAAAGTAAAAGAGGAAAATCCTTATCTAGCAATTTTGGGATATGCTGATTTTTTTATTATTACCGGCGATTCGGTTTCGATGATTTCGGAATGTTGTTCGACTGGAAAACCGGTTTACATTTTTGACGAGAAAGAAATTTCTTCTGACAAGCATCGCAAATTTCATCAAAATTTATTGTCCGGAAACTACGCAAGAAAATTGCCCAAAACTTCTGAACGTTTGAAAAATTTTGTACCGGAAAAATTGCAAGAAACAAAAAGAGTGGCGGCACTAATTCGCGCCAAATTTTAGTTGATTAACTTCTAAGTGTTTTTATCATCAAAAAAACTTTTCCCTCCCAATATAACTCCAAGCAAAGCTTATCTAGTCTTGATCAAGAATCTGATTAAACATTTTTATCAACAAAATACCTTTGCTAAAATTGCTGTTTTGCTATCGCTTTTTACAATCTCTTCTTCTTGTACTGATCAAGGCTGTATCGACGCTGACGATTTTGGTGAATATGAATCGCAAACAATTGAAGTAACTTCCAACAACACGCAAAGCGATTGCGACTACAGCCTTTCAAAACCATTAGATGACCAAGACGCTCAAGCTTCGGGAGTAAGACTTTGCTTTACTTCAGGCGCTAAAAGCGTAACCGATGAAAATAACGTAACTCAAAGCGTTGCATCAAGTGCATCGACGCCGGGATGCGATGGCTTCACCACTTACGGCGGATCGTTTAGAAGCCTTTGTATTAGCCAATGCGTTCAAGAATGTATCGCAAAGTCAGTAAGTAATTCATCAACTTCTGAACCGTCATGGTCATCAACCACCAAAAGATCAACTTCAGCTAATGTCGGCGTTACCATCATGCCGGGTGCCGAGATTAACGTTAATGCCATTGGCTCTATTTCACTTGGGAATTCTGTAACTTATCCCGATGTGTATGTACAAGCTGATAATTATCTTCCTCATACAAAATATTCCAATTGGTCTGATGTATTTTTTGATGTTAGAGGTAGCCAATCTTTATATTTAAAATTTAGTGGCACGTGGAATAATGGCGACGCTACTGACAATAGCGAATTTGGCGCATCAGGAAATACCGGACTTAGCTCAACTGGCACCAGTGCGAGTGATTTAAAAATATATAATAGCGCTAGAAGATTAGTGGCCTTCATAATTCCTCATCCAGCCGGATATGATTTTAATAAGGCTCAAACCGATGAAAAATTAGCCGCAAAAGGAGTTCCTCTTTTGCCAGATTACAGATTATGGACTTGCACTTACGCTGATAACGCTGGAGTTGCTGACGCAACTTGCAGCGCTGGAGCTTATGTCGATAACGGCTACACTTCCGTTAGTGATGCATCGACCGCTGCAATTTTTCCAATTTCCGCTGAAATAGAAACCTCAGTGCTTGGCACCATTGGTGGCATGATTAGATGGAATGGAGATGGAACAAAAAACGGAGTCAGTAACGCCGAATACGATCCTTTTGCAGAAAAATCAGTAAGCGGCTGCAACTTAACTGACCCCTGTCCGAATTTCACTTTATCTGGCATCACGACAGATGTGGGACAAATTGTTGGAGACGCTTCGGTGTCACAAGTTGTGATTTTAAGCCCATCTTCTACAAATTCTTACAAAGTTTCTTTCAAAAATTTAAGCACCAACCCTTCTTGCAACCTTATAAAAATTTGGATCAAGGACGGAGTTAGCACAGATGCAGCAATCGGAAACTTTTTAGATAATGGCGGCGGCACATCTGGCAAATCAATTACCTTAAGCGCCACGGCATGGAGCACTGACCATATTTCTCTAGAGCCAAATCAAAAGATTGTTATTAATAAAACAGACAATAGCTGCGGTAAAGGCATAGGTGTCAGATTTAACAAATATAAAGACATCAAAATCAACCAATCCGGACTTGTCAGCTTCAGCATGTTGGGCTCAGGCTCAGGATCAGGATCTTGCACAATTAATGGTCGCATTATCAATCCTGACGGAAGTCATAGCGACGAGACTTTCAGCCCTACCGGAGCGACTTACAGCACCAATGCTGCAAACACACAATATACTGCCGACTTCTACGAATATGATAATTTCTTAAGCACTTCTTCTAGAGATCCTTTGAACAGTTTAAATGTATCTTCTGGCAGCTGGACGGCTCCGGTTTTCTTACGCAAAGGACAAAAAATTCGTTTTTCTCCATCGAGCTGGAATCAGAATTGGAGCATTTCTTCACTAAGCGTTAATTGCGGCATTGGGATGGCGATGAGCATAACGCCAAGACCAGCTTTATTATGCCGAGGTGTCGCCAGTGACTTATTAGCAAACCCAGCCTGCGTTCAACAATATGATTCATCTTCTGGGTCACCGGTTTTAATCGGATGCCAAGCAACCGCTAAAGAATGTACCGATGATACTAGTACCGCTAACTTCTGCCCAATCGCAAATTGTCAAAAGACCGTTACTTGCACCACAGCAGGAACCTCCCCAACCTATACTAGAACTGGCTGTACCCTAGGCGGCACTATTGTAACAAGCTGCTCCACTGGCGATACGACCTGCAATGCCACATTATGTAATTACAATAGCTCTACCACTTCTGGAGCCAGCGCTCCTTATTTCGATGCCACCACTTGCACCAATTGCTCAAACTTAAAATTAAACGTCGCAGGATATCCGGCCAAAATCAGCTTAACTAATGCCGACCAATGCTACGACCTAGAAGAATACACTGGTAAGATAGCAAATATTCCAGTTGATACTGGCTTCCCTAGTGACGATTTTTCAGATACAGTAAAAACCAAAGGCGCAGTAAAACTTGGCGTCTTTAACGGATCTTACGGTAATTTTGAAAATTTTTATGACACCAATACCACAGATAGTAATGGCAACAGATTATTTAAATTAACCTCTCCCGTCATCTTCACTCAAGAAGGAAGATTAAGATTTTTCTTGCTCGACGGTAATGACTTTAATGGCGCAGTATCTTCTCCTGCAACAGGTGGGGCTTATAACGCATATATCAACAACTCATCTCATGGAGCTAGTTACTCAAATAATGGTATGAGAATTAGCCTATCTGGCATGCTCTCTTTCAACAACGGACAATGGATGGAAGTAAAACTCTGCAGAGAAAGCTCTGACTCGTCTGTTGAATGCAGAGGTAATCCATTGACATCCACTGGATTGGACGCCATGGATAAGCGCTCTCCTTCCACCAAATTATCCGATCAGCCACATCTTATTGACATCACTCCTCCAACCACTGCAGCGGCAGCTGGCTCTTACCCAACTATCACCAGCCCTTACAAATTTGATGGATCAGGCAACTTGGTTAGAACCGCAGCAAGATCTACAAACGACTGCACCAACACTCTTTCCAACTCTTATTTCTATTGCCACACTCACAATTATTTCAGCGATGATGACTTTGAAGCCAAAACCAAAAATGGACAATCAGACATCACGAAAGACATTCAAAAACTACGGCTAACCTTCAAAATTCTCGATCCTGAAATTGCCTCTTGCAAAAAATCGAACCCATCTAGCACCGACACAGCTACTTTTGACGGCATTATTGTCACCAACTCTTACTACAATCCTTCAACATCTTCTAATACTGGCGCTACATGTAGCGCTAGCGAGGTTCCGGGCAGTACTGGATGTCAAAAACAATTTTACTGCGCTGACAAATATACCAATAATACCGGATCATATTTCGTTAACGTAAAAGTTAAAAACCCTTCTCCTAGCACGGTTTCAAGCGTCATCGGTGGCGTAATTACTCCAATCATTCAAGTAATGGATGGAGATGGTGCGTTACGAGATTGTAGCTCAACTGGCGGGCTTCTTTCAGCATCTTATGACGGCGTAAAAACCAGCAACCCTCTTTACGACGACTCAGTTAGCTCTTACAAAGATGCAATATGCGGCTCAGGCGAAACCAATTGTAAGAAGCAATATTACTGCAAAATTTCAACCTCAGTTGGACAAGCTGAAAGAGTTTACAGAGCTTTAATCACTGATAGCAGATACAAGGCGATTGTATCTATGTGCATCATCGTGATGTTCACCTTCTACGGCCTTGGATTCTTGATGGGCGTCAGCGAATTAAACCACTCAGAAATCATCAATCGCATTATTAAAATTGGCCTGATCTATCTCTTCATCGGAGAAACGGGTTGGGATTGGTTCAACATGATTGTGGTCAGGTTCTTCAAGAACAGCACCGACTACCTCGCCTTCATGATGGCCTCCTCTTTTGACGACTCGCCAAATCTTGCCGGAGCAATTGAAAGTGGTGACTATTACGACAAATCAGTTCTCTTCAGCAGCGTTGATCAAGTTTTTAACATGTTCTTCTCGCCTTCGGTACAGAAAAAAATCTCCGCCTTATTATTTGCCAGCATCTTCGGCTGGCTCTACATGATCATCGTTTATGGTGGCTTCATGCTTTACGTTCTTGCTGTTGCCAACGCAGTGTTGCTCTATCTCACGGCCCAAGTATTTATTTCGATTCTATTCACTCTCGGCCCAATTTTCTTCATCTTCACGCTCTTTAGCCAAACTAAAGACATGTTCGACAATTGGCTGAAGCAGCTAATCAGCTTCTCTCTGCAACAAATATTCCTGCTCACCACCCTCGCCTTCTTTAACATGCTGATGTATGAGGTAATCAAACTCTCCTTGGGTTATAAAATTTGCTGGGCTGAGGTTTGGTCAATCAATATTCTAGTTCACATCAGCTTGATGTCGTTTTGGACTATCGCATCTCTGCCTCCACGCACCAACGCTCAATCTAGTGTTGGTAATATTGGCAACCCTGAAGGAATTCCATCGCTATTCTCAATCTTATTCATTTACGTAATTGCTTCCTTAATGAATAAATTTGTCACCTTCATGACTGACGTCGCCGCTTCAATTGGTGGAGGACTAAAAGCCAGCGCAATGGGCGCCGGAATCAAGGCTGCCGTTGCTGAAGCAGGAAAAGCAATAAAAGATCAGGCCGCCCAAGCCTTTGACGATGCCGGCGGTAATCAACTTATTGCCAGAATGGATGACAAGCTTTTTGACTCTGGAGCAATTGCCGATAAAAGAAAAGCTGACGAAAAAGACGCAAGCAAGAAAATGTCAGCTGATAAATCTGCTCTAAAAAGCGCTGGGAAAAAAGCAGAGAATGAATTGAAAAAGACCGCCGCATATAACAGCATGTCTGAACCAGATAAGAAAAAAGCTTTAGCAACAGCTAAAAACGACGCTATAAATAAAGCTGGTAAAGCTCGCGGCCTTAGTGACAAAGAAATCGCTGAGGTAAAATCATCAAAAGGCTCTAAATATGCCGGAGACAATTTAGCCATGGCTGCAATCAGCGCTGCACGCAACTTACGCGCCAAGTCTATGGATGACGAAGAACTCGATACTTCCGTTTCAGCCTCTCAAAATAAAGCAGCAATGAAAAGTACCGACGCCGCTGGTCGCGCTAAAATGATCGAAGCCCAAAAAAGCGGTGACCTTAAAGTTAGAAGATCGGCTACTGGAAAAATGTTGCAGGCCGGAGCTAATGCTAAAAAATCCATTGGTGCCGCTGGCAAAGCAGCGGCAGGTGCTGCTAAAACCGCCAAAGCAAAATTAAAAGATGCCAAAGCAGCAGCCTCTGCGGGAGCCACTAAAGCAAAAGCAGCCGCAGCAGGAGCCGCAAGTTCTGCAATGGAAGGTGCAAAATCTGCCAAAGATGCAGTTGCTTCTCTTGGAACTACAGAAGGACGTCAAGCAGCTATGACCAGCGCCAGCAAAGGAGTCTCTGATGCCAAAGCCGCAATTTCTGGAGCAGCTACGGGAGCTGTCGAGTCAGCTAGTAAAGCCGCAACCGCAGCTAAAGAAGGTGTTGAATCAGGAGTTACATCTGCTAAAGAAACAGCTAAATCTGCAAGCGCTGCCGTAGCTTCTCTTGCAACCGAAGAAGGCCGCAAAGCGGCAGTAGATGGCGCAAAAAGCGCAGTAAGTAGTGCTGCAGAAGGAGTGTCTAAAGCCGCCGCCTCTACTAAATCAGCCGTCTCATCAGCCGCCTCATCAGCCGCCGCCTCTGCAAGCGAACTAGGGTCAAAAGCTGTAGAAACTGCTGGAAAAGCCTACGAAGCCATGAAATCAGAAGATACCAAAGGCTATGAAGAAGCTAGAGATCAACTTATTGCCGAAGAAGGCAGCGGCATCGATATAATGGCTACTGGCACCGAATGGGCCAGAGACGACAAACAAAAAGAAGCGATCAAGAATAGACAAGCTCTCAACAAAGCTCAGAAAGCCACCGACAATTACAAACCAGATGCCGGTGCTCTTGCTGACATGGAAATGGAACAAGAGTATTTAAATGATTTAGACGCCATTTCACCAGACGCTTCATTCAAAGATCAAATCAAGCAAAGAGCTGCCGCTACAATGAAGAGAATGAGCCCTAACTCTCAAAACAAGAAAGATAAAATGTCTGCCGCAAAAGATGCAGCGCATGACGGCATGAGAGACAAGGTAGGTAAAGATTTAGCAGTTACAGAAGCTGAGCAATCTGCTAATAAGAAAGACATTGGCGCTCTTCAAGAAGATTTAGCTAACGTATCTGAAAAGATTAACAAAAATCCAGAGGCGCAAGCAATCAAAAAAGCTAAAGCTTCTGTAACAGAGGCTGCAAATCCGAAAGATAAAAAAGCTGCCGAAGCTGAGTTGAAAAAACTTGAGAAAAACAAATCTCCTGAACTTGCCAAACTGGAAAAGGCAAGAAGTAAAATCAGTTCTGGATTAAGCAAAGCAAAAGTCAAAGACAGCAACTTAACAGAAAAAGTAGGCAAGTTAGAAAAAACTGCTAAGGCTATGGATAAAGCCAAAGCAATCAAAGACTCGGCTAAGCAAAAAGTTACACCGAAGGCAAAAGTAAAAGATCCTGTAACTGAAAATACTACGAAGGCAAAAGTAAAAGATCCTGTAACTGAAAATACTAACAATCCAGAACCAGAAGGCGATAACAAGGATCAAACAACCACCGAAAGAGGCAACTTAGAGACTCCTGAGCTTGAAGAAAATTCCACAGAAGGTGGCAGCAATTCGGAAGGCGGAGACGACAATAATCCAAATTCAGAAGAGGGAGCCGCTAAAGAAGATGATTCTCCAAAAACACCTGCTCAAGAAAAAATTGCCGATCTTCGCGAGAAAAACAAAGCCATTAAAGAAAACGCCCCTCAAAGAAAAGAAGATATTAAATCTGATACCGAGGCTAAAGCAAAAGCGCGATCAGAAGCTCCTACTCCAAACACTCCGAAAAAAGCCTTGAATAAAGCAATTTCTAATATTGCTGCTAAAATTAACGATACATTAGGAGCCGCAGCTGCTACTCGTAAGGTAGATAATGAAGTTGAAACTGCCGAGAAAAGTTTGGACTACTTGGATAAAGCAGAGGTAATGATTGAAAGCGCTGAAGAAATATTAAACAAACCAGGTGCAGACCCTAGCAGTAATGAATATAAAGAAGCCGAGGAAACCATGAAAAGCTTTGAGGCAATCGAAAATGACCAAGATTTAGAAAAATTCGTCAAAGATGGCGAAGAAAGAGCCTCTGAAATTGAAGATCAATTTAACGCCTTAAAAACGCCTGAAGATTTTGAAGGATTTAACAGTCGCCACTAAAGTTAAAAAACTTCTCAGGCTTAATTCGAAACAACAACTCCCGATGACATCAAATAAAAAAAGTGCCTTCACAATTATTGAGGCACTAATTGTTCTTTGCCTTGCAACAATTTTGATCGCTGGAATTTACTTCGCCAAAAAGATGATTCGCGAAAATGATGTCAAAGCTCTGATTATGCAGATCAAAAAATATGACGCCGCCGTCAATAACTTCACTGCAAAATATCACGCTCTTCCTGGAGACATCGCAGACACCGCCACTTACGGCATCACTACCAACTTCACTGGCGGCAATGGCAATAACATCATCACCGACCGCGCGCAGTCAACTCTTTCTGCCAATAGTGAAATCTCAAATTTTTGGCTTCACCTCTCCAAAACAAAAATGATCGATGAGAATTACGACGGCAATCAAGATGAAGAAGCAAAACTCGGCAACACCTTCCCCGTCAGTAAACTTGGAGATAAAATTGGCATCGTTGCTTTTGGCGCTGAAGGAAAAACTTTCTATCAAATTGGTTTTGATTTTTCGAACACCGACCGCATCTACATGAAAGATCGCACCTTAAAAACTGACGAAGCTTTGTTATTTGATAAAAAAATTGACGATGGCAATCCGAAAAAAGGCCGCGTCATGGCAGCTGGAGGCGAGTATGTAAATATTTTAGAAAATACTGAATGCGTCAAGTTTGATGAATATAACCAAAAAAATGTCAGCCCAACTTGTCAGCTCCGCGTTGAGGTCAGATAAGCAACAAAACTCTCATGAAAAATTTTTTCCGCGCTTGGCTTGTCACCTTCGGATTTTGCATGAAAAGCGTTACTGATGAATCTGAATTCCTCGAACAAAATCCTCACGAATTAGGCTTTGCTGAATTCTACAAAAATAAAATCAAACCAGCAGCAGCAAAACTTGAGGAAATCCGCATAAATAATTTAAAAAAATTGCCTCACGCGGCCGCTAGGTTTTATTTTTGTGGATCGCTTTGCCAATCCTCTACAACATTGAAACCGAGGTCTCTAAATCCCCCAACAATATCATCGCACTCTTCATCTTTGTATCCGTCATTTTACTATTCTCACCATTGCTAATTTACACGCCAATCTCGCGATTTAAGAAAGAAGCCGAGGAAGAATTATTTGGAAAAATTTTTGAATTTTTTGGACAGGCTAATTACACACAACAGCGCGAGTCAGAAACTGTTTTAAAAGATTATCATCGATTCGAGATCTTATCAAAGCTCGAACTCGAACCACATCGGTGGATTAATCGCAATTATATTTCAGTGAATTGCCAAAATACTAATGTGAATTTTGAGAGATTAGAGATCAGAAAAAACCTACCAAAAATGGGATGGATCTATTTGTTTAATGGCTAAGCAATTTTACTAAATACCAAAACAGATTTTGATAGTCGCACCATAATCATCGCAAACCATTTTCGTAATTGGGGATTCGTCAAATTCTACCAAAATAAATACAAAATGAATTTACAAAAGATGACTGTGCAAGACCCCGAATTTAATAAGCTATTTAGCATTTACTGCGAAGATCTCTTTGAAGCCGAAAACTTAATCACGCCAAAATTTCGCGATTGGTTAAAAAATTTACCCAGAATTTTCAGCAGCAAAAAAGTACAAGCCAACCTGTGCGACAAGAAGCTAATGCTGACTCTCGATGGTGTTGTGAATTTGTTTCAATTCAGCGCCTCAGTTTTTAAACCAATTAATTTAACTGACCAATGCCGACCAATTATTCAGCAAATGCATTTAATTTTTAATATTGCTAACGCTTTAAATCTCGAGCAAAAATAATTGATGGCTTGTAGCTTATCCGAAATTGGCGTTTAAAATATTTATCTAATTTTGGTATACACTTCTCTTCTCATGCCTTTGTTTTCTAAGGTCAAAACTAATCATAATTTATTTTCATTATCACAAAAAATCTCATGACTCTGCAAGAACATTTTCTCGAACTTCGTTTAAGAATAATTTTTTCTCTGATTTTTTTTGTCGCAACTTTTTTAGTCTGCTATTTTTTTTCCGAAGAAATTTATCAATTTTTACTGCAACCTTTTGCCGATATTTCTCATAATAATCAAAATCGTCGATTGATCTACACCAGCCCCTCTGAGGCTTTTACGACCTATTTGAAACTTTCACTTTCTTCTGCAATATTTTTTTCTTTTCCAATTTGGGCGGCAGAATTTTATCTTTTTTTGTCACCAGCTTTATACAAAAATGAGAAAAAAAATATTCTGCTGACTTTTTTCTTCGCACCTTTTTTATTTTTATGCGGTGCAATTTTTGCTTATTATTTTGTTTTGCCAACTGCGTTGCAATTCTTGGCGAGCTTTGAAACTCAAGGCCTCACATCATCTTCATCTTTACCAATCGAACTTGAAACTCGCGTAAGTGAATATTTAAATTTTGTCACAAATTTACTACTTGGATTCGGTATCGCATTTGAATTACCAATCTTGTTGCTTTTTTTAATCAGAGTTGGTTTTTTGTCGGTCAATGATTTGAGAAGAAGGAGAAGATATTGGATTGTGATCATTTTTCTAGTGGCCGCCGTCCTTACTCCCCCAGACATCTTGAGTCAGGTAAGTTTAGCAATTCCGATGATTTTTTTATTCGAAATTGCGATTCTTATTGGTAAAAATTTTAACAACAAAAAGTAAAAAATTTTATGGCTACAGTTAAAAAAGTAGTAAAAAAAGCTCCGGTAAAAAAAGCCGTAGTTAAAAAAGCTCCTGCTAAAAAAGTTGTTGCTAAGAAAGTTGTAGCAAAAAAAGCCGTAGTTAAAGCTCCTGCTAAAAAAGTTGTTGCTAAGAAAGTTGTAGCAAAAAAAGCCGTAGTTAAAGCTCCTGCTAAGAAAAAGTAGAAAATCTAAGAAGTCAAAAAAGGCGTGGCCTCAATAGAGACCACGCCTTTTTTATTGCCCGCAACTTTTTAAAACTTCGATCTATCTCAAGTGATCATGATTTTTTGCTGCACCAAAAGCTTGAGTCACCGTCACTTTTACCGGAGAAGTTTTTGGAGTTCTCGCCTGATTTTCGGTATTTACAATGTCACACAAAATATCCAAAGAAACTCCGCCATCATGACACATGCAAATCGTAAAAGTTTTTCTGTCTAAACTTTGAACCGTATTACGATTAATAACCCGCAAGCCACCTTGAGAATTAGTGCGCGAAAGCAAAAACAAGCGATTCAAAATTTTTACGTAACTATCAATGCGCGGATTTTTATGAGGCGGAATCTTGCCGCTCATGATCTGCTCGTCAGTCGTATTAATTAAATAATCAAAAATCAGCTCAGCAACTTCAGCAGTTTCTTCTTCAATTCTTTGAAAAACTTCGCTGATTGATTGTAGATTTTCCATCATTTCCGCCGAAGCATTTTTTGGAACTGCTGAAGGCGTTTGTAAATTTTTATCTTCTAACGCGTCAGTTTTCTTGCTCATATTTTTAAATAAATTTTTTAATCAGGTGAGAAATTTCTAGCAAAGCCACGTTTTTAGTTTCAAGCCTTGCCTTTACAAAACCAAGGACTCGCGGTATATAATTCAAATAGTTATGCTTGCCGTCGCGCACTGAAAGACGCGTGAAAATTCCTAAAATTTTCATATTGCGCTGCAGCGATAAAATTTCGTAATCGGTTTTAAAAGCCTCTTTGTCACAATCTGCGTGCTTTAAATAATATTCCAAAAGTTTAGTGCGATTTTCTTCGCTGACATCTCTTCTTGCATCTTCAAGCAGAGAAACCAAGTCGTAAGCTTTTGAACCAAGCACAGCGTCTTGAAAATCAAGCATACCAACTTGTTTTACGCCGTCTAGACTTGGCAAAATCATTAAATTGTCGGCGTGATAATCACGCAAAACCAAAACCGGATCTTCATTTTTTTGCAAATGATTGCGCAAAGACTTCATCTGCCCCATTTGGTCAAAAACTTGAAACCACAAAAATTTAAAACTAGCGCGATCCTGCAAACTCATCGATTTTTTTTGCAGCGGTAAATACCAATCAACAAACAACATTACTTCACGAAAAAGCAGCGCGTGATTGTAGGCTGGAATATCTTTTGGCGCGTCTTTCTTTTGCAGTTCAAGCAAGCAGGCGCAGGCTTTTTCGTAAAGCTCTAATTCTTGCGAAGCATCGCGCGCCAAAACTCTGGTATAAGTGTCGTCACCAAAATCTTCGAGCAACAAAAATCCAAATTCATCGTCACGGGCGAAAATTTTTGGCGCGGAAAAATCTTGTAAGACCAAGAATTCGGCAATTTTAACAAAGGGTTTTACGTCTTCGTGCGAGGGAGGCGCAAACATTAAAATGTAAATTTCGCTGCCCGTAAAAATTCGGTAGTAAGAGCGAAAAGAAGCATCCCCCGCAACTTTTTTAATCTCGCAATTTACGATTTTGTTTTTTGCTAAAAACTCGCGCGCCTTGCTTTCATCAAGTTCAATCATGATTTAAAAATCTAATTTAGAATACCATTCAGGAGGAGTCACATTCGGAATGCGATCTTTCAAAATCTCGCCAAAAACCTTGTGTGACTTAATCAAACTGTACCAATCTTTTGCCGGCAAATAATGGTGCCAGTTAATATCGCCAAAATAATCCAGCACCGAAATTTGCGCGGCCGCAGAAAAATCAGCAACCGAGATGTGATCGCCGCCCAAATATTTTCTAGTCTCCAAAAGATATTCGATGTAGCTGAGATGAATATTTAAGTTGCGGCGCGCCACTCGTAAAATTTCTGAATTTGGCGCATTCACACCAGGTAAATAGCGGTTAAAAAAACGTTCACTTAAAACATGCTTGCTAACTTCATTGTAAAATTTGTCGTCAAACCAGCTTTGTAAGCGACGCACTTCGGCGCGTTTGGTTAGAGAATCACCAAGAAAATTTTTGCTTTCGGGATGCTTGTCTTCGACATATTCCACAATCACCGAACTGCCCGAAACAACTGCTGCGTTACTGTTATCAAACAACACTGGAAGCGTGCCTGCCGGGTTCATCGCGATAAATTCTTTACGTCTTTCCCAAAAATTTTCTTGGATTAATTCAAAACCAATTTCCTTCGCGGCCATGTGAGCTCTGACTTTGCGCGAAAACGGACAAATGACGTGATGATAAAGGCGATACATAAATTTGAGAAATTTGGAAGTTAGAGAAATCAAAAATATTTTTTAAAAACAAAGCAATTAACTTGCGACAATTCTTAGCGCCTCAATTCCTAATTTTTAAATTTTTTATGACAAAAAAAATCGCCTTAATCGACGGCTACGGCTTTGTCTTTCGCGCTTATCATTCGCTACCACCTCTTACCAGATCAGATGGCACGCCAGTTGGAGCAGTTTACGGCTTCACTAATATGTTGATTAAATTGCTCGCCAGTCTTGATGTAACCCACGCCGCGGTGGTTTTTGATTCGGGCTCTAAAACCTTCCGTAACGAAATTTATCCAGCTTACAAAGCCAATCGTCCGCCCTGCCCTGAAGATTTAATTCCGCAATTTCCAATCGTGCGTGAAAGTGCCGAATCGCTAAACCTCGCGATCCTAGAAAAAATCGGCTTTGAAGCTGATGACATCATCGCCACTATTGCCAAAAAAGCTGAAGCTGAAGGCTTTGACGTTCTAATTGTTTCTTCCGACAAAGACTTGATGCAGCTAGTAAATGAGCGTACTTTCATGTATGACGCGATGAAAAATCGCTTCATTGGAATTGCCGAAGTAAAAGAAAAATTCGCTGTCGCACCTCTACAAGTTTTAGATATTTTGTCTTTAATGGGAGATGCTTCAGACAACATTCCAGGCGTCAAAGGCATTGGCCCCAAAACCGCCGCTGAACTAATTCACGAATTTAGCACGCTGGAAAATATTTTTTGCAACCTCGATAAAATCAAGCAAGACAAGCGTCGCGAGCTTTTGCGCGAAGGCGAAGAAAAAGCTAAACTCTCAAAAATTCTCGCTGCGCTAAAAGAAGATGTTGAACTTGGAATTACTTTGGATGATTTAAAAATTCAAAATCTCGAGCCCCACAAATTGATTTCCTTCCTTGAAACTCAAGGCTTCAAGTCGCTGGTAACGCGCGTTAAAAAAGAGTTTAATATTTCCGACGCAATTCAAACAACCCACCACACCCTCAGCACCCCAGTTTGTCACCCCGCACTTGCTGCGGGGTCCAGCCCCCAACCTCAATCTCAAACCTCTTTCTCTCAACTAAAACTCACCGAAGCTTCTTCCACAGAAATCATTAACCGCATCAACCAAGAAGCATCTGCAAGCGGACTTGTTACAATCGATTTCAACAAAAATTTCTTCACCATTTCAACCTCTGAATCACCTTTGGAAATTTTTTATTTCGAAGCAAAAGCAGTGATAAAAGCGGCGCCCAAAAATCAGGTTTTTGATTTATTTAGCTTTCACGAAGAAGCTGATCAAGTGCTTGAAAAATCAGGCTTCGGCTTAGAAATTATCCAAAAAATTTTAGAAGACGACTCAATCAAAAAAGTTTTTTTTGACGCTAAAAGTTTTTTAAAATTAATCCCAACCCATCCCTCCAATGTCACCCTGAGCCTGTCGAAGGGTGATTCAAGGCACGGGCCAGAATCATGCTTCGACAAGCTCAGCATGACGACGATTACGTTCGAGGATGTCTCATTAATCAACCACCTGCTACACTCCGCAACTCGCAACGACTTGCGTGAGTTGATTAATTTCAACCTCAACGAAAATATTGAAGAGCTTGGATTTGCCAAATTTTTCTCTGAACTTGAAAAAAATCGCGAGCCCGATTTTTCTGCTGACGAGTCAAAAAAAGCAGGATTTTTTTGTTTCAAGAATTTTGCTATTTCGCAACTTTACAAAATTCTCGCGCCAAAAATTTTCACGCAAAAATTAAGCGAGGCTTACAATTCTTACGAGAAGCCGCTCTTACGTATTCTTGCTCAAATCGAAAATGACGGCATTAAAATTGACGTGGAAAAACTGCATCAACTTTCACTCGAATTTGGCAAAAAAATTGCCGATTTAAGCACCGAAATTTACGCGCTCGCAGGATGCGAATTTAACATTGCCTCGCCCAAACAACTTGGCGAAGTTTTATTTGAAAAACTTGGACTCGATTCAAAAAAGAAATCAAAAAAAACCGGCGCGCTTTCAACCGGCGTTGGCGTGCTTGAAGAGCTGGAAGAATTGGGACATCCAATTGCTAGAAAAATTTTGGATTTTCGTAAATTTTCAAAATTAAAAAATACTTACACCGATGCTTTGCCAAAAGAAATAAATCCGCAAACCGGCCGAATTCACACTCACTTTTCAACCACTTCAACAATTACTGGAAGGCTCAGCTCTAGCGCTCCTAACCTACAAAATATTCCAATCAAAAGTTTGGAGGGACAAAAAATTCGCGAGAGTTTTGTTTCACAAAAAGATCATTTTTTAATTTCTGCCGATTACTCACAAATTGAACTGCGCGTGATTGCGCATGTGGCAAAAATTGAAAATTTGGTGCAAGCTTTCAAAGAAGAAAAAGACATTCACCGCATTACGGCGAGCCAAGTTTTTGGAATTTCTGAAGATCAAATTGACGACGCCACGCGCTCAAAAGCCAAGGCAATTAATTTCGGAATCATCTATGGAATCAGCGCTTTCGGCCTTGCGCGCCAACTCGACATTTCGCGCCAAGATGCGGCAGAATACATTAGATCTTACTTAATAGCCTACCCAGGAATTGATGCCTACATGAAAGACACCATTGAACTAGCGCACGCGCAAGGTTTTGTGCAAACTTTTTCGGGCCGCAAATGCTTAATTTCGCAAATCAACAATAAGAACCCAATTATTCGCAACGAAGCCGAACGCCTCGCAATCAACGCCCCAATTCAGGGAAGCGCTGCCGACATTATTAAAAAGGCAATGATTCGCTTAAGCAAAAAATTCGCCGAAGAAAAACTGCGCTCAAAAATCATTCTGCAAATTCATGACGAATTAATTGTTGAAGCGCCAAAAGACGAAGTGGAAATTGCGACAAAAATTTTGAAAAAAGAAATGGAAAGTGCCGCGAATTTGGATGTTCCGCTAAAAGTAGATGTAAAAATTGGGCTAAATTGGTCGTAATTTTGAAGTGGCTTTGAGGCTTGTTGGGCAAGACTTGAGAGCTGGTCGATCAATTTTGAACCACGTGGTTCAAAATTGAGTTTTTTAGTCGTCACTCTAAACAAAAAAAATCCCCGAAGCGTTTGTCACCTCGGGGACTTTTCTTGAGAACGCACGCCTTTTTGGGAGTTGCGGGTAGTGGTGGATCATTTACATCAATTGCAGCGGGAATTTTATTTTCATCTGGGTGCCTTTTCCAACTTCAGAACTCACCTCAATTACACCATTTTGCAACTCAACAAGTTGTTTGGTAATTGGTAGTCCAAGCCCAAAAGAATCAACTTTTCCTGAGTTTGGATTGGTAATTGTTTGATATTTTTCAAAAGCAGTTTTGATTTGTTCTTTGGTCATGCCAAAGCCTTG
>CANEVP010000025.1 GCA_947442475.1 Rickettsiales bacterium | reverse complement strand
CTGGTGCTCCGGCCCTTCGACGACGCGCTACGCGCTTTGCTCAGGGACCTATTACCTTTTTGCCAAAGTAAATAAAAAGTGAAAAATTTTTACTCCACCGCCCTAGAAAACCAAAAAGAAAAAAACCTCTACCGCTGTCTCACACCCTCTGATTCCAAAGGCTCCACCACCATCCGCCGTGGTAAAAAAAACTTCATTTCATTTTGCTGTAACGACTATCTCGGGCTTTCACAAAACGCGCAGGTAAAAAAATCGGCAATTGCTGCAATTGAAAAATTTGGCGTTGGTGCGCGTGCTTCGCGCTACGTTAGTGGCAACAATTCGCTTTACGAAAAAGTCGAAAAGCAAATTGCTAAAATGAAAAATTGTGAAGATGCGATTGTTTTTACCTCGGGATACGCAACTGCAATTGGTGCGATTCCGGCGCTGGTTTGCGAAGGCGATTTAATTGTTGCCGATCGTTTGATTCACTCGTCTGCAATTGATGGATCAAAACTTTCTGGCGCGCGCTTAATGCGCTTTTTGCACAATGACATTGACCACGCTAAAAAAATTCTCGAAGAAAATCGTAAGCAATTTAAAAAATGTTTAATCATCACCGAGTCAGTATTTTCGATGGATGGTGACGTTGGTGAAATTTCTGAATTGTTAAAATTAGCCAAAAAATTTGACGCGATTTTGCTGTCAGATGCGGCTCACGATTTGTTCAGTTCTTTGCCATCCCGCAGCTGGACGGCTAATCATTTGCAAATGGGCACTTTTTCCAAAGCTGTGGGGGCTCTTGGCGGCTACGTTGCTGGTGACAAAATGCTAATTGATTACCTGCGCAATTTTGCCAAATCGGCTATTTACTCAACCGCACTTCCGCCAGCAATTATGGCGGCGGCACTTGTTTCACTAAAAATAATTTCGAAAAAAAATCTTGGCGCAAAAGCGCTAAAAAATGCACAGTATTTTTGTGAGTTAATGGGTCGAGAAAAGCCGCAATCGGCAATCGTGGTGTTGATTGTTGGTGAAAATAAAAAGGCTTTGGAAATCGCTAAAAAGGTGGCGGAAAAAGGAATGTTAATTTCAGCAATTCGTCCGCCAACAGTTGAAGTTGGTAAGGCGAGATTGCGTATTACTTTTTCAAGCCAACACCGAAAAAATCAGGTAAAAAAACTGGCAGAAATTTTGAATTTTGAGTTGAAAAAAATCTCTTAAAAAAAGTGAATTTTGAACTACGTGGTTCAAAATTCAGAAAATGACTCTCTAGCCAGTTGTAACAAGCTCTCAAACCAGATCAAAATTAAGCCAAATTTTGGCAAAAATTACAAATTAATGAAGTCAAAAAACTCTCAAAATAATCAAATAAAAGAAAATTTAGTCGCAACTTTACAAGCGTTAGTTGCCGACGAAAATTTGCGGGTGGAATTTGACGCGGAGCAAAAAAATAATTTTTTTTCGTGGAATCAAAATCTGGTTTTAAGTGAAAAAAAAGTGAGATTGCCAGAAGTTGAGAAAAAACATTTTCGCGCCGCACCAGATTTGGCTGCCTGCTATTTGCTAGCCCACAACAAAAAACTGCACCAGGAAAAAAAACGCGACACGCAGGAGCAAAAATTTTGCGACGAATTTGAAAAAGTTAGAGTGATCGCTTGTGCGAAAAACTCTTACCGCGGTGTGGTAAAAAATATTTTAGCGCAAGTTGAAGACGATATTTTTAGCGGCTCTACCAACCTTTCTTTGATTTTGTTAAAAGAGATTTTTGGGAGCCAAATTTTGCCAAGAACCAAAGAAGTGGCAATTGAATTGGAAGGGCAAATTAAAGAAAAAATCGCCAAAGAAATTAAAAACTTGGTACAAAAAACAGAAAACCAGAATGATTTTGCGCTAGGTGTGGAGAGGGTTTTGGAGTTGTTAAAAAATGACGAAAATTCTGATGAAAAAAATGACAGCGAAGAAAAATCAAAAGAAAAACCAAGCGATCAAAATGAAAAATCAGAAAATGATCTAAGTAATTTTGGTCAGGAAAATGTTGAAGCTGAGAGCGAAAAAAACTTTTCGCAAGAAGAGGAAGGTGGCGCGCAACAAATGGAAGAAGAGCAAAAAATTGTCGATTTTAAAGAAGAAGATCTCGAAGGCGATGTGTCGGTGAATCTAGAGAAAACAAGCCCTAAAGAGGATGAAATCGAATTCAAAAACGCTTACAAAATTTTCACCAATAAATTTGACGAGGTGATTTTTCCGCAAAAATTAATCAGCAAAAATGAACTCGAACTTTTGCGCGACCAGCTTGATTTAAAGGTGGCGAAGCTTGCGGGCATTTCCAAAAAAATGAGTTTAAAACTGAAGCGTAAATTGCTCTCAAAACAAAATTCTTTTGTGGAAGCGCAATCCTCGCAGGGAATTTTGGATCGCAAAAAATTAACCAGATTAGTCATTGATCCAACCGTGGAGGACATTTGGATCACGCACAAAGCTCACGAATATCAAGACACTTGCTTAACAATTTTACTCGACAATTCGGGCTCGATGCGGGGCAATCCGATTGCAATGAGCGCTTTGGCTTGCGAAATAATTGCCGAAATTTTGGAGAAATTTTCTGTCAAAACTGAAATTATTGGATTTACGACGGCCGATTGGAAAGGTGGCAAAGCTCGTAAACTCTGGGAAAGTTCGGGTCGCACTCACAATCCTGGTCGCCTCAATGAATTGCGTCATATTATTTACAAGCACTTCAATTCCAGTTTGAAAAAATCGAAAGTGAATTTAGGACTGATGTTGAAGGAGGGTCTTCTCAAAGAAAATATTGACGGCGAAGCCTTGCTATTCGCACGTTCGCGCTTGATGCAGCGAAGCGAGAAGCGAAAAATATTAATGGTGATTTCTGACGGCACTCCTGTTGATGATTCAACGTCATCAGCCAATGACAGCGATATTTTGAGTGATCATTTGCGTCACGTGATTAACAAAATTGAGAAGCGCGGCAATATTGAAATTGTTGGCGTGGGCATCGGTCACAGCACTGATGATTTTTACCACAACTCGATTGCGATTAAGGGTTTAGAAGAGCTTGGGGATGTGATGATTGAGAAGATTGCTGAGCTGCTTTAATTACAAAGTCAGCGGCGAAATCACAATTTTACCAATCAACAAGACCGCATCTAAGCCAACCGCAATTGGCGTAATCGCAACTTTGCCCACATCTTTCACCACATTAGAATCGTTGTAATAAATTGTGATTGTGTGCGAGGTGTTAACTTTCGACAGGCTCTGATTTAGATATTTGGCGGCGTATCTTTTGCCAGTTAGATCCATTTTAACAGTCAAGCGGTCGCGGCGATCAGGAGAGAAGCCCAATCTCATCAAGGTTTTCGCATCTTCTCTGTCTAAAATACTAAATGGTCCGTCAAAGACCAAGGTGCCTTTCACATCGTTATTAGCGTAAAGTTTCAAATTACTTTTGGTGACATTAATCGTCAAAACTCCTTGCTGTTTCATCGATAAAATCGTTTTCAAAATGCCGGAATTATCCGAGAAAACATAGTGATATTCATCACCCAACATTGCTACGTAGCGGCCATCGGCGCCGATAAAAAATTGATTGATCTGTTCTTGGTAGCTTTTGTCACCCCAGATATATTTTGTAAGGCAAGAAGACTGCAACAGCAGGCCAGCGCAAAGGGCCGCAGTGGTGAGAAATTTTTTAATTTTCATAGCTTAGAGTTGGGATAAAGTGTTTTTTCTAACCTCGTCCAACTCGGCTTTGCTCAAGGCAATAAGCCCGCTATTAAGCAGGTAGCCTTTGGCGCCGATTGTGTCGGGGCTGATAATTTCTTGGATAAATTCGCGCATGTGAGGCGTTGAATTTAGGTTTTCTTTTTTGAAATAAACAAAGAGCGGGCGCGCCAGAGAATATTTTTTAGAAGCAATGCTGTCAAAGTTTGGCGCCACATTGTCAATAGTAGCGGCTTGAATGACATTTTTATTTTCGACCAGAAAGTTGAAGCCGAAAATGCCAAATGAATCGGGATTTGATTTTAACTGCTCAATAATGACGCGATCATTTTCGCCAGATTCAATAAATTTTTCGTCGTCACGCAAAGTGTGGCATTGTTTTTTGCGGGCGTAGAATTCAGGAAATTCATCCAAAAATTCTTTTTTTGCTAAACAGGCTTCTTCCAAAACAATGTCAGCAAAAACGTCGCGCGTGCCTGATGTTGAAGGTGGTCCGTAAACTAAGATTTTGGTTTTTGGCAATTTTGGATCAATTTCATCCCAAGTTTCGTAAAAGTTTTTGACCAATTTTCCGGTTTTTTTGTCAGCAACTTTTTCGGCAAGTGCCAAGAAAATTTGCTCCGTGGTGAGTTTGATTTTTTTGCCACCAGCCATGTTGCCAATCACAATGCCGTCATAGCCGATTTTAACTTCGATAATATCTTTAATGCCATTGTGGTTGCAGATTTCAACCTCGCTTTCTTTGATGGGGCGCGAGGCGTTAACGAAGTCGGGATATTTTTGTCCAATGCCGCCGCAAAACATTTTAAAGCCGTTGCCAGTGCCAATTGATTCAACAGTTGGGGTTGGGGTTGGAATATTTTTTAAACTTTGATTGCGGCTAAATTCTTCAGAAATTGCCGTCATGAAAGGTGATATTGTTGAGGATCCGACGACGTGAATATTGCTTCTGACCTTAGGTAAGAAAATTTCCCAATTAAAAGCGTTGGCAGCTGAAATTGGTAAAATGGCAACAAATAAAACCGTGCTAAAAAATCTGCGAAACATAAAAAGGCGGAAATTATTTTTTGATAAAAAAAGCGGGTTAACAAATTTAAAACTAGATGTCACAAAATCTTACAAAAACGCAATTCACAAGTAATAAAATCAGTTGGAAAAAATCTTTTGCAGATGGTTTTTCGCGAGACGAAAATGGTGCTGCGGTACCTTGGATGACTTATCCGGCAATTGAGTTTCTAAAAAATAAAATCACCAAAGAACACGAGATTTTTGAATTTGGCTGCGGCGCTTCGACTTTATTCTTTGCGCGAAATGCCAAAAGAGTTGTCGGCTTAGAAACTAATAAAATTTGGTTAAAGATTGTGCGAGAAATGTTGGCAAAAGAGGTGAGCGAAAATGTTGAAATTACTTTGATGGCGGATGGGTTGACGAATCCGCTTTATGAAAATTTTGCTAAAAATTACGGGCAGAAATTTGATTTAATTGTCATTGATTCGCTGAAGCGATTTGAATGTGCGAAGAATGTTATTGAGGCTCTGAAGGTTGGCGGGATGGTGATTTTGGATGATTCGGAAAGAAAAAATTACGCGAAGATTTTTAGGTTTTTTGAAAGTGCTGGTTTTGAGAAAATAGATTTTTTTGGAATTGCGCCAGCGCAGTTGCGGGTGAAAAATACGACGGTTTTTACAAAGATTTAACCCGAAGCTCGAACTATAATGTTAAACCACCACCAAATTATCAATATGCACCAACTCTACCTTCGCAGATTTTCCTAAAATCTTTTTCATCTCATCCGACTTTTTTTCTAAAACTTTTTCCACATCTAAAGCCGCGTAATTACTAATCCCACTGGCAATATGATTGCCCGCTTCATCCTTAATAAAAACCGCATCTCCTGCCTTAAAATCACCCTTTACCGCCACAACGCCAATCGGCAAAAGACTGATTTTTTTATTCTGCAAAGCTTCAACAGCGCAAGTATTTACAATCATTTCGCCTTTGGCGTTTAAAAAGCCCGAAAGCCAGTTCTTGCGTGATTTGGTGGCTTTTTTGTCGCTAGTAAAAACTGTGAAATTTTGTTTGCCTTCAACAAATTTTTTTAAGGCATTGTCAGAAATTCCGTTGGTAATTACCGTGTCGCATCCGGTGTGAGCCAGCATTTTTGCAGCAAGAATTTTGGTAATCATGCCACCAGTTCCAACCAGCGAAGTTGCGCCTTGCGCCATGTTTTCAATTTCTTTAGTAATGGCAAAAACTTCAGGGATTAATTTTGCGTTTTGGTGAGTTTTTGGGTTTTGGTTGTAAAGCCCGTCAATGTCAGAAAATAAAATCATGACGTCAGCTGAGATCATTTGCGCTACACGGGCAGCGAGTCGGTCATTGTCGCCGATTTTTATTTCATCTACCGCAACCGAATCATTTTCATTAATAATTGGAATAACGCGATTTTTTAGCAGTGTTTCAATGGTATTTTTAGAATTTAAGTAGCGGTCGCGAGCGTTGCAATCAGAGGCGGTAAGAAGAATTTGCGCAACATCAAGATTTAATTTTTTAAAAAAATCGCGGTAAAAACTCATTAGTTGAATTTGTCCAATTGCGGCGGCGGCTTGTTTTTCTTCGAGAGAAAGTTTGCGACTTCCAACTTTTAAAACCGAGCGTCCAAGAGCAATCGCGCCGGAGGACACAATGGTGATTTGAAATTTTTTTTCGACGAGTTCTGCAACATTTTTAGTGAAATTCTTTAGCCATTTTTCACGCAATTCGCCGCCTTCAACAAGCAGCGAAGAGCCGATTTTGATCACTAATTTTTTCTTATTTTTAAAATCAAAAATCATTCCAAACCCCTCTCTGCGCGGGCTTTATTGATCTCTTTGTGGTAAATTTCATTTTCAATTAATGGCAGTGGATATGAAGAAAAAGAGCGCAAGCCTTTTAAAACGTAAATTCCGGCGGTGCGGTTGGATTGTTGTTGAGTGCCGTCGCGCGTGATGATGTCGGGGTAATCTTCGCCAACTGAACGCATTTCAACTAAGTCTTCTGGCACGCCATTTTTGATTAAATAATTTCTCACCACATCAGCGCGATTAAGTGCCAAGCTTTGATTGCTAAGCTCTAAACCAACGCGGTCGGCATTGCCAACCACTAAGATGCGGTAATCGCCAGATAGGGTTTGTAAATATTTGATAACTTCGAGCAGATCTTTGTTGGCCTTGTCATTGAGTTTGAAAAGCGCTAAATCAAAAAGAATTTCGTAGCGCTCAAATTGTGGTTCGGTGATTAAAACATTGGGCTGTTTATCTTTCTTTTGATCGTCGATGAAATGTTCAACTTCATCAAGAAGCTTGCTAAATCTGGTGCGGCACTGGGCTAATTCGTCTGAGCGAAAAACGGCTTTTGATTCGCGACTGATCCAGCAATCGTAAAGGTAGGTGAGATGTGCGGTTTGGATTGGTAAATAAAATTTAATGTGCGGTTCGTCTAATGCGATTTCGAGCCTTTTTTGCATTAAAACCATTTCTTCAATTTGTGCCGGATCGGCTTTCCAAGTGATTGGATTTTCTGGTATTAGATCTTCGTCATTAGCTGCGGCGAGGCCTTTTTTAATGAAATAGTCAGAATTTCTCTCGTCTTTAATCGAGAATAAATTTCGGCCAAACATTAAATATTCTAGCGCTAAATAAGAATTGTAGCCGCCTTTAGTTTTGAGAGTGCCTTCAAGTGCGGCGAGCCTTCTGCCGACGTCAGATGTTGGTTGTGAACGGTCTTGGGGTGTGGTGTTGCAAGCGCTTGCAAGAAGGAAGATGAAGGTGAAAAAAGAAGATTTTTTTAAGGAATTCATTCTCGATAAATTTTTTGGGAAGCTTGGCGATTTTGTTTCTAGTTCTCACCAATTCTCTGTCACCCTGAGCCTGTCGAAGGGTGATTCAAGTCCGAGCCTAGAATCACCCTTCGACAGGCTCAGGGTGACATAGAATTGGTGAGACGAATAAAATAGACTAGCTATTCATCGATCTAAAAAATTCTTCGTTGGTCTTAGTATGCTCAATTTTTTGTAGCAAGAATTCCATCGCGTCAATTGAGTTCATTGGGTTGACGATTCTTCTTAGCATCCAAACTTTTGACAGGGTAGCGCGATCAACCAGAAGCTCTTCTTTTCTGGTGCCAGATCTAGTGATGTCAATTGCAGGGAAAATACGTTTGTCAGAAATCTTGCGATCAAGCATGATTTCGGCGTTGCCAGTACCTTTGAATTCTTCGAAAATAACTTCATCCATTTTTGAGCCGGTTTCAACTAGGGCGGTTGCAATAATGGTTAGTGAGCCACCTTCTTCGATATTTCTGGCTGAACCAAAAAATCTTTTCGGACGTTGCAGTGCGTTTGAATCAACACCACCTGATAAAACTTTTCCTGAAGAAGGAATCACGGTGTTGTAAGCGCGAGCCAAACGGGTGAGGTTGTCGAGCAAAATCACTACGTCTTTTTTGGCTTCAACTAAACGACGCGCCTTTTCAATTACCATTTCGGCAAGTTGCACGTGGCGAGTTGCTGGTTCATCGAAAGTTGAACTGACTACTTCACCTTTAACGGTGCGGATCATGTCGGTTACTTCTTCGGGACGTTCGTCAATCAACAGAACCAACAAAATAATTTCAGGATGGTTGGTGGTGATGGCATGGGCAATATTTTGCATCAAAGAAGTTTTACCAGTGCGGGGAGGCGCCACAATCAAGGCGCGCTGACCTTTGCCAATTGGCGTAACCATGTCGATGATACGAGTTGAGATGTCGTTATTTAACGGCTTGTCTTCTTCGAGGTTTAATTTTTCGTTCGGATAAAGCGGCGTTAAATCATCAAATAAAACGCGGTTTCTGATTTTTTCTGGTGCACCCAAATTCACTTCAGTCACGCGAAGCAAGGCGAAATATCTCTCGCCTTTTTTCGGAGCGCGAATTTGGCCTTTAATAGTGTCGCCAGTGCGAAGTCCAAATCTTTTAATTTGGCTTGGTGAAACGTAGATATCGTCTGAACCCGCGAAATAGTTGGTTTCAGGAGATCTTAAAAATCCAAAACCATCTTCCAAAGATTCCAAAACGCCTTCGCCTAAAATTACATTTTCAGAATTTTGGTCGGAGAAATTTTTTAAGATGTGGTAGATAATGTCTTGTCTGCCGTAGTCGCCGATATTGTCGAGGCCATATTCTTTGGCTACTTGGATCAAGCTTTCAGCTGATTTGGTTTTTAGTGATTTTAATTCAAGAGTTTTGCCGGCAGCTGGGCGGCGTGGCTCGAAACGACCAGAGGTATTTTCTTCTTCATCATCTGAATCAGATGTTGTAGCTGTAGGAGTTGCGCTAACGGGGGCCACAACTGGAGGCGTAAATTGTAAAGTGCCACCACCGCTAATTGGATTAGCCCGGCTGATTAAGTTTCCGGTATGTAAGCGGGGAGAAATAGGCTGAGTTTGTACTTGCACATTTCCCTCAGCGGGGGTTTGCGTTGCTGCAACTGGAGCTTGATTAGCTTTATTTCCTACCTGATCTTGTTGATCTGAATTAGCGCCATAACGCAGGGTAAGTTTTGATGTAGTCATTATTTTAAAGAGAAGTTTAGTTGGTTAGTTTAGAGAAAGCTTTGGGAGCTTGAAGATGAGATTTTTAAAAACAGTAACTGCTGATGAGATATCGCAACATTGAGGTCGCGTTTTGTAAGAAGCGCGATCTTTGCTGTCAACTTAATTGAAGAAAAAATCTTTAATGTAATAAAGCGCCTCAACACCAAGAAATACTGCAGTAATTGAAATTGCCATGCCGACTAGGCCGACAATGATTCCGCAAATTACGACAAGACCATCTTTTCCCAAAAGTCCGAAAGAAATTATTAAAATTCCAAAACCAGGAATGAAATTGGAAAGCGGCATTGGCATGACGATGAAAGAAGAAAAAAGCAGCGTAAAAAATCCGATAATTTTTTCAGCATTATGTGTGGTCATGAAAGATAAGCGTGGTCGCAAAATTCTCTCAACCTTGCGGATATAAGGCGCGGATTTTCGCACCAACATTGCCACAACCGATCTTTTTACCGTGAGATTGGCAAATCTTTTTGGCAATTTTGGTGAAGAATAGCCAATCATCATCTGCACTGAAAAAATTACTAAAGGCAAAGCGATGATGCTGGGGAAGGGAGGTGGCAGCGGAATGATAATGCCAAAGGCAAAAATCATAATCGCTAAACCAAAGCCGATAGATTCCATCGCTTCAACCAAATCGCGCACCAAAATGCGGTCGGTCGAGGTTCTGTTGACTACGTCTTCAATTACTTGAGTTGTGATGAGTTTATGTTGATCCACTAAACTAAGAGTTCTTTTCGTCAGATTTTTTCTCAGACTCAACTTGAGTTTTGTCTTCGTCTTTCAAGCCTTTTTTCAAACTCTTAACACCTTTGCCAATATCGTTCATTACTTGCGGTAATTTTCCTGCGCCAAAAAGCACAAATACGATTACTAAAATTAACAATAATTCGCCGATTCCTAGAGACATTTGACCTCGTTATTTTTTTAAATCCAAAAGTTTTTCCAACTCGCCCCATTCGCGAACGCTTAAGCCGCTTTCTTCTTGCGCAACTTTTTCACCTTTTAACATTTTTTTAATCACTTCTAAAGCAGGTCCGGCAACATTTTTACCTTCTTTTTGATGTTTCATGAAAGCCTCAAAACAATGCGGCACCCATTTTTTAACGATGTCGAGCATCACTTGTGCGTAAACGCGAATTTCATATTGGGCGTGCGGATCGGCGCGCAGATTTAAGAAGTGCAAAAGATTGTGCAGATCAATTTTCCAATACCATTGCGTGTAACAATTAAGCGGCAAATTCATGCGGGCTAACTCGCGGGCAAGACCTTCTTTTGTCTCGTCAACCACGTTGCCGCTAAGATCTTGGTTAATCATTTCCAAATAATGATCGTAAGATTGCTGCGAGTCGTTTTTTAAAATTTCCAAAACGCGTTTTGATTCAGCGGCATTTAAAACTGTCAATTCGTCACGGCCTTGGTGATTAATTTTTGATTGCGCTGACAAATTTTCGGCGCGAGGCACGTAAAACTCATCTTCAACAATTGAGTAGCGGGCAGAATATTCATTTACAGAAGCTGTGCGATGGCGAATCCATTGGCGCGCCACAAAAATTGGTAGCTTGATGTGAAATTTAATTTCGCACATTTCAAGCGGAGTAGTGTGGCGATGTGCGATCAAATAATTAATTAAAGCCTTGTCAGCATTAACTTTTTTAGTGCCTTGGCCATAAGAAACGCGCGCCGCTTGAACAACTGATGAGTCGCTTCCCATGTAATCGACAACACGGACAAAACCGTGATCCAAAACTTCAAAAGGCTGGTATAAAATTTTTTCAAGTTCTGGTGAGACTGGGCGCAGCGTTTGACTTACTTGAGAGCGCAGCACATTGATCTCTTCAAGCTGTTCTTTTTTGATTACCATCTTTTGAGGGGAAGTTTTTTTTAGGAGAAGATTTATTTTGCTGAAACTAGATTTCGCTTTCCTTCTTTTCAAAGAAAAATTTTTCATGCCCGCCGAATCGATAAAATCACAACTCGCAACAGTTTCGCAAAATCCCGGAGTTTATCAGTTTTTTGATGCTAAGGATCAGATTCTCTACGTGGGAAAAGCTAAAAATTTATTTAAGAGAATTTCGAGCTACACCAAGCCAAATCAGCTATCAATGCGCATTGCTCGCATGGTTTTTTTGGCGAAAAAACTTGAGACGATTCAAACTGAAAATGAAGTTGAGGCGCTGTTGCTGGAGCATAATTTGATCAAAAAATTGTCGCCGCGATTTAATATTTTGCTGCGTGACGACAAAACCTTTCCGCAAATTTTAATTACCGACCACAAATTTCCTCAAATCACCAAACATCGCGGCGGCAAGAATAGTAAGGGTTCGCATTTTGGGCCTTTTGCCTCCGCCCACGACGTTAATCGCACTATCGATATTTTGCGCAAAATTTTTCTGATTCGAAATTGTTCTGACGACGAATTTAAATCGCGCAAAAAACCTTGCTTAGAATTTCAAATCAAAAGATGCGCAGCACCCTGCGTGGGATTGGTTTCTCAGGGTGATTACGAAATTTCGGTGAAAAATACGATCGATTTTTTGAGTGGAAAATCACTTGAGCTGCAGAAAAAATTAAATATCAAAATGCTGCAAGTAAGCGAGCAGCAAGATTACGAAAAAGCGGCTTTTATTCGCGACCAAATCAAGTCGCTCAACATGATTCAAACCAAACAAAATATTAATGTTGATGGCGTAGATAATGCCGATGTGATTACGGTTATAGCCACAAATGGCATGGCTTGCGCCTATGTTGGATTTTTTCGCGGCGGACAAAGTTTGGGCTCGAAACCTTATTTTTATGAAATTGAAGAAGGCAAAAAATTGGAAGAATTTTTAGCAGAATTTTTGGGACAATTTTATTTAGCACAAACGCCGCCAAACCTCGTGATGATTAATTTGGAACTCGATGAGAAAAACTTAATGGAAGAATTTTTAGAAAAAATTTCCGGTAAAAAAACTGAAATTCTTACACCAAAACGCGGGGCCAGACTTTCGTTAATCAAGGATCAAGAGCGTTTGGCATTGCAAAATTTAGAGCAGAAAATTTTGCAAAATCTTAATAATAAAGAGTTGTTGCTTGAAGTGAAAAAACTTTTTGACCTGCCAAGAATGCCGCAGCGAATTGAGGTTTACGACAATAGTCACACGCAAGGAACTAATGCGGTTGGCGCTTTGATTACGGCTGGTGTTGATGGATTTATAAAAAGCGGTTACCGCAAATTTAATTTACGTTTTGAAATTTCAAACAATCGCGACGACACCGCAATGATGCGCGAAGTTTTGATGAGGCGTTTTTCTAAATTGGAAAAAGCCGAGTATCCTGATCTAATTATTATCGATGGCGGCAAGGGACAGATGAGCGCGGCGCGAGAAGTTTTTGACGAATTGCGGGTGAAAATTCCGCTGGTTTGCATGTCGAAAGGAGAAAATAGAAATGCTGGTGAAGAGTGGTTTCATCAGTTTGACAAGGATGCATTCACGCTGCCTAAACATCATCCTGTAATGCATTATTTGCAGCGCTTACGCGATGAGGCACATCGTTTTGCGATTATGACGCATCGTAAAAAAAGGGAGAAGGCGGCGTTGGAGTAATTGAGAGGCGCAATACAAAAAAAATGCCGAACCGCTTTTGCGATTCGGCATTTTTTGTGAAATCTAAAAGGCCGAAAACGACCGTTTAGGTCATTTTCTCTACTCAAATTTGACGTCAGCTTTAGTGATTTTTTTATTCAATCTGGTCAAAACTTCTTCTGAAATATCAAGCTCATCCTTGTAGTAAAGAGCTTGAGCTGAAGGCATGATAACATCCAAATCTTTTTCTTTTGAGATGTCGGCAATGATGTCTTTGATTTTGTCATTAACTTTTCCCATTCCGTCCATTGAAGCTTTTTTTAGGCTGTTTTGTTTTTTGTCGACGAAGGTTTTTAGATCGTCAACTTTCTTTTCGAAGGTAGTAACTTCTTTTTCTAAGGCTTCTTTTGAAAGCATGTTTTTTTTGCCTTCTAGTTTCTTTTGTTCGGCTTCTAGAGCTGATTGTTTTTTGGTAACTTCTTTTTGATATTCATCTTGTTTTTTGGTGATTTTGTTTTGGATGTCGCGCATCGCCACTGATTCTTTAACGATTTTTTCAACATCCAAGATTCCGATTCCGCCAGCATTGGCGCTAGTTGCAAAAAGTGCAAAAATTGCTGAAAGAGCTAATAAGTGTTTGTTCATAGTTCCTCTGATTTGTTTAAAGTGATTAGATTTATAAAGTGGTGCCTTCAAAAAATGGCGGCGCGGGCGGAAATTACTCAGGCAAAATTTTAGTTTCAATTGGTAAGATCGAGGCTTGTTTTTCTTGTTTAGCGCCACTAATTTTTGGCTCTTCCCCAACACACTTACAAACGATCAAATGACAAAAACTTCTGGTAAAAAAATTGTGCGTCCTTCTCAAAAACAAGCAGAGGAAGCAGTTCGCACGCTGATTTCTTGGGCGGGAGATAATCCTAACCGTGAAGGTTTGATTGAAACTCCAAAGCGCGTAGTTAACGCCTATCGTGAGTTTTTTGCTGGTTATGATGCTAATCCAGATGAAATTCTCGGAAAAACTTTTGAAGAAGTTGAAGGTTACGAAGACATGGTTTTGTTAAAAGATATGCGTATGGAATCGCACTGCGAACATCACATGGTGCCGTTTTTGGGCATGGCTCACATTGCCTATATTCCAAATAAAAAAGTGGTTGGCATCAGCAAAATCGCGCGTCTTTTAGATGTTTTTTCTAAGCGTTTGCAAACTCAAGAAACTATGACGGCGCAAATTGCCGAAACTTTAAACCGTGTTTTAAAAGCCAAAGGCGTGGCAGTTTTAATTGACGCAAAACATCAATGTATGACTACTCGCGGTATTCACAAAATTGATACTTCGACAATTACCAAAACCATGATCGGTTCTTTTAAAAACGATCCAGAAATGGAAAGAAAATTCCTAACAATGATCAGTCTTAGAAGTGCATGCTAATTGATTATAACTGTAAAATAATTTTGGCCTCAACTTCTAAAGTTCGTAAGAAAATTTTGGAAGAAGTTGGTCTTAAATTTACAGTTATGGCGCCGCTTTACGATGAAGATTTGGAGAAAAAAAATCTAAAATTGGCGCCAAAAAAATTGGCACTTTTTTTAGCAAAAGAAAAAGCCTTGTCAGTTAGTCGCGAGTTTCGCGATGCAATTGTGATTGGCTCGGATCAGGTTTGTGAATTTGAAGAAAAAGAAATTTCTAAATCAAGAAATGCCCTTGAGGCAATCAAGCAGTTAAAAAAATTTAACGGCAAAAATCACTTTCAAAATAACGCGGTTTGTGTTGCCTTAAATGGTAAAATAATTTTCAAAAGTTTCTCGAAAGTGAAATTGCAAATGCGCAAAATGAGCGCTGCTGAAATTGAAAGTTACGTTAAAATAGATCAACCTTGGGGATGTGCCGGAAGCTACAAATACGAGTCTTTAGGTAAGCATCTCTTTGAAAAAATCTCGGGGGATTATTACTCAGTTTTGGGTTTGGTAGTTCAGCCGTTAATCGCTTTTCTTCATCAACAAAAACTAATACAACTTAAGTAAACTTTATGGATATTTTTACCTACGACATTCTTTTTAGCTTACTTACCCTAACGTTCCTCGAGATTATTTTGGGTATCGACAACCTAATTTTCATCACTTTGGTGGTGCAAAAGCTACCGGTTAAATTTCGCAAGACCGCCAGCGCTTTTGGTCTTTCGCTCGCATTCATCATTCGTATTTTAATGCTATTGGCATTGTCTTGGGTCATGAGCTTGACCGAGCCTCTATTTCACATTGGAGAGGTGGGCTTTTCTCACAAAGACTTTTTGTTAATTGCCGGCGGCGTGTTTTTAATTGTTAAAAGCGGCAGCGAAATTGCGCGTGACGCATTTTTTGGAATTCATCCATCAAAAGAAAATAAAGAAATTCGTGTTGGAGAAACCTTCGCTGCAGCGGTTTTACAAATTACTTTAATCGACTTTATCTTCTCTTTTGACTCAGTAATTACGGCAGTTGGCATGACTAGCAACATTCCCGTAATCGTTACGGCGATTGTTATTGCGATGATTGTAATGTTTTTTGCCTCAAGTTTTGTTAGCGGATTTTTAGCTAAATATCCGTCGTTAAAAATTGTAGCGTTGGCCTTTATTTTTATGGTTGGGGTTATCTTGCTTGCCGACGGCTTGCACATTCATATTTCAAAAGGATATCTCTATTTCTCTCTATTTTTTACTCTCGTTGTTGAGTCTATCAACATCGTGGCGCGTAAGAAACACTAATCTCATCCATATGAAAAATTTTACAAAAATTATCGCCGCAACCACTATCATCTTATCACTTTCATCTTGTGCGATGATTCAAGATTTGTTTAAGCCAAAAAAAGTGGCAGAGTTAGACTATCTTGAGGGTGCAAACAAAATGGATATGAAAAAATTCTTCGATGGCAATATCGAAGCTTTTGCAATCAAACAAGATGCTAATGGTAAAATCATCGCCACGTTCACTGCTAAAATTAACGGCAAGTGGGAAGATAATAAAGGCGTGATCCAACAAAACTTTCTTTACTCTGATGGCACTAAAGATAATAGAACTTGGCTAGTTACGATGGACAGTGACGGCACCTTTGATGCGATTGGACATAATGTTTCAATACCTGCCAAGGGCAAACAAATTGGTAATTCAGCTCAATCAAATTACAGCTTAAGCTTAAGCTCTAAAGCCGGCAAAGAAGAAGTGAATTTCGAAGATAAAATGTATTTAGTTGACGAGAACTCGATGATCATGATTTCAGATTTCGGCAATAAAAAATCAGATAAAATTGCTTCTGGGAAAATCATCTATTCTATCAAAAAAGCTGCTAAGTAAACATGGAAAAACTCAGTCCAATCTTGTTTTCATACGCCTTTGACGAAAGTGGAGTTGCCACCAAAATCAACAAAACCAAAATTTCGGCGGAAATTGAAAATGAAGGATTGGCTTGGGTACACCTAGATGCTGGAAATCAGTTGGCAAGAAAGTGGTTAGAGGGCGAAGTTGGTTATCTCGATCACTTGATTATTGATGCTTTACTTGCTCAAGAAACTCGTCCCAGAATTATAGAATTTGACGAGGGTCTGCTGATAATTTTGCGCGCCGTAAATCTTAATAAAAATGCCGAGCCAGAAGATATGGTGTCTTTGCGCATCTGGATTGATCGCGATCGCATCATCACAATTCAGCGTCGCGAAGTTAAGGCAATTTATGATATTGCGACGCGCTTGGATAATGATAAAAAAATCAAAAATTCCGGCGAGTTTTTGTATAATTTGCTCTATCAAATTTTATCCAACACCTCCCCATTTCTTTACGCCATCAATGAAAAAATCGATGATTTGGAAGAGAAAATTCTTGTCACCCGCGACATTAAATTTCGCGAAGCAATGCTTAAAATCAGAACTCAATCAGCAATTTTTAAACGCTATTTGGTGCCACAGCGTGAAGTGATTTCAGAGCTGCGCACCACCAAATATAGTTGGATTGACGATTGGGCCAAAAGACACTTCCAAGAAAATTTTGATCAAATTACTCACATGGTGGAAGAGGTGGAAGAGGCCTCAAATAGATCGCAAATTTTGCATGATGAGCTCGCCAACGCCATGAGCGAAGGCCTCAACAAAACCATGTATAAGCTATCGATGATTAGTGTTATTTTTATGCCTCTTACTTTTATTACCGGACTTTTCGGAATGAATGTTAGTGGTATTCCTGGTTCACAAGATCCGGCCGCTTTTTACGTCTGCACTTTTCTAATGTTACTGGTTGTGCTGGTCTATCTTGTGATTTTAAAGACTAAGAATCGGCTTTAGAGTTGATTTAAATTTCTCACACATCTGTCTTGTCGCATAAAGCCAAAAATACATTTTTCATTATCGCTCTGCTTCTAATTCTTACCGCTTGTGGGGGCGGAGGCGGCGGTGGTGGTAGTAGCAGCAGCTCTTCGTCTCCAACAATTACCTCAACAGATTGGAATATTAGCATTACTGAAGATCAGGCTGATGTCTACCGCACTGTGGAATATGAAAATCAATATGGTCTCGAATTGGTTAATGCTGCGCAAGCATATGCCTTGCTTGATTCTAACGATAAGACAATCGCTGGAAGCGGTGTAAAAGTTGCTGTTATTGATACGGGGGTGCAACTAGTGCATTCGGAAATAGCTAATAATTTATCTAGCGCTTACAGCACCTCTGGAAATTACGATTACTACAATAGTGACTCAAATCCAAGTGATGATAATGGTCACGGAACCCATGTTGCCAGCACGGTTGCTGGTGTAAAAGATGGCAGTGGAATTCACGGCGTTGCATATGAAAGCGAGATTGTCGCAATTAAGGTTTTAAACAGTAGTGGCAGTGGCAATAGCACAATTACTGCTAGCGGTATTTACGGCGCAATTAACGCTGGGGTTGATGTGATTAACCTCAGCTTGGGCGGCACTTCCGGATCGACAACTTTAGAAAACGCCTTAATTGCGGCAAAAAATGCTGATATTTTAACGGTTGCCGCAACTGGAAATGATGGCAATAGTCAGCCTGATTATCCGGCGCGCTACGCTTCAGACTCTGATTTAATCGGATCGATTTTAGCCGTTGCCGCAGTTAATGAAAATTCAGTCATCGCCACAACTGCAACCGATGGTTTTGACAGCAATTGGTGTGGAGATGCTGCAGCTTACTGCCTTGTAGCTCCGGGTGTTTATATTGTTGGAGCTTATCCAACTACTATTTTTTCTAGCGGATATGCTAGCGCTTCTGGAACCTCAATGGCAACTCCTCATGTTGCGGGAGCTGTAGCCATAATCCGCGGCGCTTGGCCTCATTTAACTACAGCACAAACAGCCCAAATTATTTTAACAACTACGCAAGATTTAGGAACCGCCGGAGTTGATTCAACTTACGGCCACGGTCTTTTAGATCTTTACGCTGCAGTGCAAGCGCAGGGAGAAAATACTCTTGGATATGGCACCAGCATTGGTGATGGCGGTTATGAAGTGACAACTTCTTCAATGATGACCAGCTCAATTTTTGGCGATGCTTTCAGCGTTAATGTGGCCTCACAGCTTGCCCCAGCGATATTTTTTGATTCTTACGGACGTGATTACAAAGCAGATTTGGCCAGCAAAATCGGTGTAAGAAACTCTAACAATGTGACTAATCTTAATAGTTTAGTTTTTAACAACCTCTCCTCTCAATCTGCGCCATTGCAATTTGGAGAGGGTTTTAGAAATAAATTAAAATTTAATATTTCGAGTTACAAAAACTCTGACGCGCAAAATTATCTCGGCTTAAAATTTGTCACGCTGGATCGCTCAATTGATCCGCAAAAAACCTTAACCAACAGCCTGTCTTTTGTGCGCGATTCGTCAGATTTTGTGCCGAATTTGAAGTTAGGTTTTGCAGTAAATGTTGACGAAATTGCCAATTTAGAAGGAACTAATTTTGAGAATTTCGGATTTCTCTCGCAAAAAAATATTGCTGCAAATCCTTACCAGTTCTTTATGCAGAACATATCGTCGAATTTTCAAAGCAGTAGGCAATTCAACCAATTTTTTGCTAATCAAAGTTTTTTCGCCAAAAAATTAGCACTGAAATTTTCTTACCAATCATCTTACGACAGCGCGCAAATTCTGAGCAAAATCGGTAATAAACAAAATGAGATTTTAGATTTTGGTCTGTCTTTTAAAGAAAAAAACGGCGGCAGTTATTTGCTTTCTTTGGGTAATTTATCTGAATTTAACAACAATATTCTTAACTCACGAAGCCTTGGAGCCTTTGAGTCGGGTGGAGGCGTAAAAACTTCTTACGCTAAAATTTCAGCAAGCCAAAACCTGACAAAAAATCTACAATTTTTGGCGAGCTACTCTGAAGGTGTTTCAAAAATTAATGGCAACCAGCAAGGAATTTTTCGTGAATTCGACAATGTGCGCAGCCGCAGCTTGTCTGCCTCACTACTGCTTAGTGATTTTTACAAAGGCAAACTCGGTTTAGGATATTTAGAGCCGATGCGTGTTTATCAAGGCAGTGTCAAAATTGACATTCCGGTGGCGCGTGATTTGGCGGGAAATTTAACGCGCTTGCAAAGCACGGCTTCGTTGGCATCGCAAGGAAAAGAGCGCGATTTGGAAGTTTTTTATTTGAGAGAATTAAGTGAAGTTTCGCAGGTGAAATTTAATTTGGTCAAACAAGTTCAGGCGGGAAATATCAAAAATGCACCGACAAATTATTTGGGATTTGTGCAATTTGCGGTAAGCTATTAAGCGTGATTTTGAATTGTATGCACAGTGCGCAAAATTAACTTTTGACCAGCAAAATCAACGCTTCAGCTTTTAATTAATCCTCTTTGCGTCAGGTTCAATTTTATTAATAATTGCGCGCCGCAAAATGATGTGACAAAGCAGATTTGCCACCACCAAATTTAGCACAATTAAGGTGATGATTTTCGCTAAAGAGACGAAAGAAAAGCGATCAATTTCTACCCCCAATAAAAGCAGCGGAATGACGTAACAATTAGCAATCATCACCACGTGTGTCATGGTAAAAACATCTTTAGCTTTTAAGAATGACAAAGCGGCTGCGATCAATAACAGAGACGAAATAATTACGATGGTTAAGGCGACTAAATTCATGATTTAGATTTTTTTGCGATTGAAAAGTAGGAATAAAACCGCGACCAGTTTTAGTAAAAAAAGTAGAATTATGATGTCCAAAATCGCGTCAAAATTAGTGACGGAATTGATTAAAATTAAGATGATGATGTTGGTGAAGATAAAGTAGAAGCTGAGGATTTTTTCGTAAGAATTGCGCGAGATGCAAAAGCGCACAGTGACAATGGAAATTGAGATGATGATGAAGAAGGAGATGATTTCGGACATTTTGTTTTATATTTCTCATTGTCACCCTTCGACAGGCTAAGGGTGACAATGGTGTGGTTTTATAAGCCTAATAAATCCCAGTCGGATCAGAATCTGAGTTTTTATCTTCAGAATTTTCGCCAGTCGATCCAATCTCGCTGTCAGTTGTGGCATCAATATTTTCAATCGAATCATCAGCCTTAAACGCTTCGAAGAAAATATTTTCTTTCGGTGTCGCCGGAGTTGGAAACTTGCCTGTAGTGCGATCGATTTTTACAAATTTAACAGAATTTGGAATTCTAAAAGGAGTTGAGGGTGTGTTCTTCAAAGCTTCTTTCATGAAATCAATAAAGACTGGCAAGGCAACAGAGGCGCCGGTTTCAGAGGCACCCAAAGTTTTTGGTGTGTCAAAACCAATGTAAACTGCCACAACTAAATCAGGTGAGAAGCCTACAAACCACGAGTCAAAAGAGCTGTTGGTAGTTCCGGTTTTACCACCGATAATTCTTCCAATTGATTTGGCGCGTGCCGCCGTGCCGCGATCTACAACGCCTTGCAGCATTGAGGTGATTTGGTAAGCAGTGCCAGAATCAATAACTTGTTCTTTTCTTTCGTCCAAAAACGGAATCGGCAATTGATCGACATCTTTGGCGACATAGTCGTTTAGATTATTAACGACGCAGTTCGGACAGCTTCTTTTATCGCGGCGATAAATAGTTTTGCCGTCACGATCTTGGATTTTTTCAATCATGAGTGGCGTGATTTTTTTGCCACCATTAACCATCATTGAATAGGCCGCCGCCATGCGCATGACGCTGGTTTCGGTTGATCCTAAAATCAGTGAATAAATTTTTTGTGGATTATCGTTAACCCCCAATTTTTTCACCACATCAACAACTTTATCCAAACCAATTTGGTCGGCCATTCTAACCGCAGTTACGTTGCGCGATTGCTCAAGACCTGAGCGCAAAGTGGTTGGTCCGTAAAATTGATTGGAGTAATTGCTTGGGCGGTAAGGCGGAAGCCCAAAACCTTGATTGAGCGAAATCTCCTCATCCATGATTACAGTTGCTGGCGTCATGCCGTTTTCAAGTGCTGCGATGTAGCCAAAAGTTTTCATGGTTGAACCCGGTTGACGCATGGCTTGCGTGGCGCGGTTAAATTGGTTTGGCTCGTCAACGTATCCCCCCATCATAGCAAGCACTCTTCCGGTGTGTGGATCCATGGCAAGGAAGCCGCCATTAACTTCTGGGATTTGGCGTAGGAAATAAGTTTCACCTTTGCTGGTTGGCTCAGTTAAAACCACATCTCCAACCGCTAAAACGTCAGAGATTTTTTTTGGCGCCGGACCCATTGAGTTAACATTAATATGCTTGCGCGCCCATTTTAGTGAGGCGAATTCAATTGAGCCAAGCTTGCCATTTTCAAGCCCGATCGTTGCAGTGTCTTTGGAAAGAGATAACACCACAGAGCGTGACCAACTGTCTTTGTAGAGTTTTTTTGGATCAAATTTTTGCAACTCTTCTTGCCATTTGCCGTTAGAGTCAATTTTAGCAAGAGCGCCGCGATATCCGTGTTTGCGGTCGTAATCTTCAATGCCGGCGTCAAAAGCAGTTTCGGCAATTTTTTGCAAACGCGGATCAAGCGTGGTGCTAACCACAATGCCGTTTTCAAAAACACTGTCTGAGCCGTAAAGCTCTGTTAGTTCTTTTTTTACCGAGTCAGAAAAGAAATTGGCTTTGGTGACTTCATCATCTTCTTTCACCTTCAAATTAATAGGCTGTTCAATTGCTAACTCGCCAACTTTTTGCTCAATAAAACCTTCCTCAACCATGCGTCCAATAACCCAATCACGGCGTCCTTTGGCCTTGTCAAGGTTTTTGCGCGGATCAAGTTTTGATGGAGCTTTCGGCAAAGTTGCAAGCAAAGCATCTTCTTCAATGGTTAATTCATCGATTGATTTATTAAAATAAACTTGCGCTGCTGCAGCCACGCCGTAAGAGCCGGAGCCGAGGTAGATTTGGTTTAAATAAAGCTCTAAAATGCGATCTTTCGAAAAAGCTTGCGACATGCGGTAAGCCAAAATCGCTTCTTTGATTTTGCGTTGGAAGGTGCGTTCTTTAGTTAACAAAAAGTTTTTTACCACTTGTTGCGTGATAGTTGAGGCCCCGCCCATGCTAGGTTCGCCCTTAAATACAGAAAAAATATTTCTTACCGAAGTGCGAAAAATTGCTAAAGGATCGATGCCCGAATGTTTGTAAAAATTAGAATCTTCGGCGGCTAAAAAGGCGTTAATTAAATCTTTTGGAATGGTGTCGATTGGAACAAAAATGCGTTTTTCTTTGGAGAATTCAGAAATTAATGAACCGTCCGCAGCATAGAGCCGCGTGGTTATCATTGGGTTATAATTTTTTAGCTGTTCGTAATCGGGCAGATTTTCGCTGTATCTTTTGAACATAAAAAATCCGAAAGTGACTAGGATCAATCCTAGAAACATAAAGGCTGCAAGTAAGGTGCTTAAAGTTTTTTTCATTGTTTAATTTATGTTTTGTTCTTCGCGAAATATTCGTCGATAGCACCAACCAAACTGTCGGCAACTCGGCGTTTGTAGCTAAGGCTATTCATTAAGGTTTCCTCGTCGCGATTGGATAAATATCCCAATTCAATCAAAGTCGAAACCATGTCGGGCGCTGTAAGAACAGCGAATCCGGCAAATCTGTGAGTATTTTGTAAAATATTTATTGAGGAGCTGCGAACTGACTTGATAGCAATGGTAGCAAAGCGCGCGGAGCCGTTCATAGTTTCGCGCTGAGATAAGTCAATTAGAGTTTTCATGATGTCTTGACTGGCTCCAGAGAAGTTTACGCCGCTAATAATGTCAGCGCGATTTTCTTTTTGAGCGAGAAGTTCAGCCTGCCTATCGGAAGATTTTTCTGACAAAGTGTAAATTGAAAATCCCGAAACTGAATCATCCGAAATTGCATTGGCGTGCAGCGAAATAAACATGTCGGCTTTTTTGCGGCGCGCTAATTCAACGCGTTTTTTTAGCGGAATAAAAATGTCAGTATCTCGAGTTAAATAAACCTTGTAGCGCTTGGTGTTGCTAAGTTGTTTTGCCAATTCTTTGGCGTAAGAAAGAGTGATATTTTTTTCTTTGCTGCGGGCGTAATTTCCGATGGTTCCGGGATCTTTGCCACCGTGTCCAGCATCAATTACAATTACAGGCATGCGGCTTAAAATATTTGGTGCGGCAACAACTTTGGGAATTTTGCGCACCACATAAGAAGCAGTACCGTCAGGCTTTACAACTCTGGTGGTTTTTACTTCAAATTCTTCGACTTTGCTTGCAATAAAATCATCAGATTTTGGTGTGGCTGCTTTTGGTGCAACCGCTTTTGGTGCAACCGCTTTTGGTGCAACCGCTTTTGGTGCAACAGTTGGCTCTTCTGGTTTTGTAGTTGCCGTAACAACATTTTCTAAGCCAACAATTTCAGCGGTAATTGTGCCAGATTTATCTTTTACTTTTTCAAAACGAACTTTTTCGATGGAGATTTTTTTGGTTAAATCAAAAACCAAACGCAACGAATCACCATTTTTTTTGCTGCGAAAAGCTGAAATAAATTTGGGCAAAGCCACCGCTTCATCTGGGCTTGCGAGATTAGCATTGGAAATATCAACAACTAAGCGGCGCGGATTGGCCAGAGTAAAAATTTTGAAAGTGCCTTTTTGTGAAAGCGAAATTTCGAGATTATTTTCTTTAGAAAAATGAATTTTCTGCACTGCAATTTTTTCTTCCGCCGCCCAAATTTTTTGCGACAAAAAGCATGTGGCTAAAGCAATTAATAGAGCGGTTGCTACATGTTTTAGAGTTGGCATTTATTTTGAAAGGAAGGTGAGGAATTTAGGCGCTGATGCTTTCTAATTTTTAACTTTTTTTGCGCAACTTATTAAGAGAAGCCATTTTGAGTTGAGATATAAAAAAAATAGACTCAAAAATTAGAGGATATTAATCACTCAAGAAATTGCTAAAATGGTTTTGAAATCTTGCAAAAACCAAAAAGCCTTCACCCTAATCATCGGCATCATGCTAGCTGGCACCTTCATCGGAACTCACATAATTGCAAAATCCCGCCTAGCTGCCGCAGAATCCCTAGCTCGCTCCTCACCAATTCCTGGCATCAAAGACAACATGCTGTGGCTAGAAACCAGCTTAAGCGCTAGTAT
>CANEVP010000024.1 GCA_947442475.1 Rickettsiales bacterium | reverse complement strand
GCAACTTGCAATATCAGCCAAGCTGGAATTAGTGCTGCGGTTGCTGCTACTTCAAGTTCAACGAGTATTACTTGTAACCAAGTTAATTACTCGGGAAGTGTAAGTTACACTTGCATCAGCGGCACTGCTAGTGTGACAGGAAGCTGTACTTCGACTATTCCCTGCACACTTAGTTTGACTGGATCGACAAATACTAGTTCAGTTGCTAGTGGAGCTAGTGGGAGTGTTACTTGCGATGTTGCAGGTTACGCGGGGACGGTTTCTTACGGTTGTAGCAATGGTACTGCGAGTTACAGCGGGTCATGCTCTTGCAATGTGTCAGGTGGATATGTGGCATCAGGTGGTTCATGTGTTTTGGGATCAGTTTGCTCTACAACATCTGTTACCGGAGTTACAACACCAACTTCTGTAGCCCACATGGCGACAGGATCGCTCACTTGCAACTCAGCTAATCACTACACAGGAACTGTTACTTACAATTGTAATAACGGCTCACTCAATTCAAGTGGTTCTTGCGCTTGTGCTGTTGGATATACCAACCCGAACTGCGCTTCTTGCGCGGCAGGTTATACAATGACAGATGGGGTTTGCGTGTCTTCTGTAAGCAGTTGTACTGGCGGTAACTTAATAAGTACCATTACCGGTTTTAAAGTTCACACTTTTACCTCTAACGGAACCTTCGCTTGCACCAGTGTTTCTGGAACTGCAAAAGTATTAGTCGTTGGTGGAGGAGGATCAGGTGGTGCAGCGAGACAACAAGGTGGTGGTGGTGGTGGCGGCGGCGGTGGAGTTGTTTACGCTGCAACATATCCTATAGCTGCAACTAGTTATTTAGTCACAGTTGGTAGTGGGGGCAATTCTGTAACTTCAAATAATAACGTAGGTTATGATGGCAATAACGGAAATAATTCAGTGTTTGGAACAATAACTGCATATGGCGGTGGTAAAGGTGGAACGTGGAATGGCATAACAACTAATGGTGGCAATGGAGGGTCTGGTGGTGGCGGTGGTGGCGCTTTTGGTTCTAGCCCAGGATCTACAACCCAAACTTCTCAAACTAACGCAAGCAATTATTACGGTAATGCCGGAGGTTATCCTTTATCAAACAATCCTTATAATGCTGGCGGCGGCGGCGGAGCCGGTAACGCTGGTGGAGCAGCTAGCAATAGTTACGGCGGCACTGGTGGCGATGGTATCGCAAATTCAATAACTGGCACGTCTGTTATTTACGGTGCTGGTGGCGGTGGATCTGGTGGTGATTCAAGTAGACCTGGGGGAGCCGGAGGTTCTTCTGGTATTGGAGGTGCCGGAGGCTCTGGTTACGGTGTATCGAGTTTTGGAAGTTCTGGTAGTTCATCCGAGGGAAGCGCTGGAAATGGTGGTGGCGGCGCTAACCAAAGAACTTCTGGCGCGGGAAGCAATGGCATAGTTATTATTTCCTATACTTATCCATAAGAATTTAATGAACGAATCACCAAAGAAACATTATCTCAAAAAATTGCTGTCACTTCTGACAGCAATTTTGATCATTTTTTCATTTACCATTCTCGATTCTTTTGCTGCGGGAGATGCTTTTTTAACCCAGATTTGTAACGCCTCTAACATTGTAACTGGCAATGGTGGCAAAGCTTTTGCAGCTTTTGCTGTTATTGCAGTTGGTATTGGTTTTTTCAGTGGAAAAGTTTCTTGGGGTTTGTTGATTGGGGTTTCAATGGGCGTTGGCTCAATATTTGGCGCACCTTCAATTGTTGCTGCAATTAGTGGTCAATCGGCTTTTCAATGCGACTCTGGCGTCACTTACGTTACGGTATGTACCGATGGCGTTTGTTCTTCTTGCCCGAGAGGACGCACCGGAGACAATTGCACCTCCTGCCTCACCGGATTTACCGGAGCTAACTGCGCCACTTGCGACACAGGTTATATCGGCGCTTTATGCGACGAATGCGATACTCAATATATCAAAGTTGCTGGATTTTGCGTACTAAGAAAATGCGACAGTGGCCCGATAGTTGGGGTCGCAGCAGCCAATACCTCAGTTAATTTAGGCACCAGCTCGATTAATTGCGACGCCACAAACTATAGCGGAAACGTCACGTACTCTTGCTCGAACGGCTCTTTCTCAATTATCGCTAATAACTGCACCTGCCCTGCCAAATATGACCAATCAAACTGCACCTCCTGCGCCACAGGCTACAGCGGCCCTCCGGGATGCAATGACTGCGCCACAAATTATACAAAAGTCGGAGGAATTTGTCAGATAGATTGTCAAACTTCTGGCTTCCCAGGAATTCCCGACAACACAAGGGCAATTGCACCAAGCGGCACTTTAAGCTGCTCTGGAAATTACACGGGAATTATAAACTACACTTGTGAAAACGGCATTTTTGATACCAGTGACTCTTGCAATAGTATCAGTTACAGTTCTTGTTTTAGTTCTGACGAAAATGGATCACTCACAATGACGGCGCCTACCGGAAAAGTTTGGACATCAGTTGTCTTTGCCAGCTACGGCACTCCAAGCTCTTGCGTTTCGAGTTCATGCAATGCCGCAACAAGTACTTCTATCGTGAGTGCCGCTTGCGTTGGTAGGTCAACTTGCACAATTAGTGCCTCAAATGCAATTTTCACCGATCCTTGCGTTGGAAACCGCAAAAGACTTAATGCGAAATTCACTTACTAAAATTTTAGCCTAATTCCCACAGAAGTAATAAAATCGCCAATCATCTGATTACTTTCTTGGGCAATTTTTTTGGTGCCGAAAGTTTTAACATTGTAGCGCCAAGAAAAATAAGGCGCGAATTTTCGCGTTATTTCATAACGCGTCAAAATGCCAATCTCTAACTCAGAAAGACCTGACGCCACATGCAGTTTTTCCACATCTTGAGCAAAAAAATCTGCCTCAAAATAAGGCGCCGCAATTAATTTTTGCGTAATTAGCAAATCGATTTCTTGCTTTAATCTGGTGCTAAAATTTCCAGCGTCACTTAAAAAAAGACTTAGGACAGGCTCTAAGCCGTGATTCATCGCCGCACAGGCTTCACCTGCAATTAAAAAACAAAATAGAGTTACAAAAATTCTTTCTCCACTGTGACGCTACTCATCATGGCGCTTGCCATGTGGTAAAGTAGATGACAGTGAAATGACCACTCACCCGCTTCATCTGCTGTAAGAAGGGCAGCCATTGCATTTTTTGGCCATTTTCGAGCTGCATAAACATGCCGTGAAGATGCACCGGATAGGCCATCATCGTGTCATTGATAAATTTTAACCGCAGACGTTCACCAAATTTTACCCGAGTTGGCGCAGGAAATTTCTCGCCGTTAATCGTCCAAATGTAGCGATTCATGCTACCGCCGAAGTTAAAAGTGATTTCGCGAATTGGCTGGCGCAAATCTTTTTGCGGCTTTAGTGAAATTAAATCTGCATAGCTTAAAGCCTTATTTCCGAGTGGCGTAGAGGCATCGACCCAACCTTTAGCGCCAGAATTTTCTTCATGATCCATTCCCATATCCGCCATATTTAGCACTGTTTGCGCCCGCATTTTTGGAATTTCGCCAGACATTTCAAACCTTGGCGCCAGGGTTGCGCGAGCGTATCCTGCGCGATCCAAACTCTCGGCAAAAATTGTGTAGGCTTGATTTTCTTTCGGCTCAATAATCACATCGTAAGTTTCGGCAGGAGCAATACGAAACTCGTGGATTGCAAGCGGGCGAACGCTTTGGCCATCAGCTTCAATTAATTTCATTCTTAAATGTGGAATCAAAATATCAAAAAAAGTCATGGCCGAAGCATTAACGAATCGCAGACGAACTGGCTGATTTTTCTTAAAAATCGCCGTCCAATTTTCGTCAATATTTTTGCCGTTAACTAAAAAATGATATTTACTCACATCGGATAAATCCGTGGCCTCCATGCGCATTTCACCCCACATTGATCGGTCTTTTAGAGTTGCGAAAAATCCATATTTCTTAGCGTCAGAAAAAAAATCACCCAACGTGCGTTTGCGATAATTGTAATAGCCAGAATCAAGCTTGAGGTTAGCTAAAATTTGCTGCGGCGTTTCTTCGCTAAAATCTGAAAGAAGAATCACGTGATCGTTTAGATCAGGGCGAGCTGCAATAACAATCGCGCCATAAACTCCGCGCTGCTCCTGCAAATTGGAATGAGCGTGATACCAGTAAGTTCCGGCCTGTCTGATTTTAAATTTGTAAGTAAAGGTTTCTTGCGGCGCGATGCCGTTGAAGCCGTTGAGACCCGGCACGCCATCCATTTCTGGAGTCAATGAAATGCCGTGCCAGTGAATTGAGGTTGTTTCATCCATTGAATTTTTGACGTGGATTTCGAAGTCTTCGCCTTCAGTAAATTGCAAGGTTAGACTGGGGATTTGTCCATTTATTGTCAAAGCTTCAACTGCTTTTCTAGCAACAAAAACATCCTGTTTTTTGATTTATAAATTATAGGTTTTAGCTAGAATTGGCGACACTTGCAGCAATGTAACCAAAAATAAGGAGTAAAATAACTTCATCTGCTTTTTAAGAAAATGCCGACATCACTAAAGTAAAAATCGCCATGGCAAAACTGACGTAAAGCACCGTTACAAAACATTGATTTTTTAGCGAAAACATTCCGACTTTTTTCGTCGCTTCGCTTTTTTCACCAACCAATTTTTCACCATCAATAATTTTTTTGCGACGCAGCAAACGCTCTAAAATCAAGCCTTCAACCACGTAAGTCCAAAAAATATAAACTAAAATTGGCAAAAATGCCGGCCAGATTTTTACAATAAATTTTAACATTTGAAATTTGTGTTTTAGGTTACAAGGAAAGACAAAATTCTCCAATTCATTTTCCAAATTCCCAATGATTATTTTTCCGGCGATCGATTTAAAAAATGGTCAATGCGTGCGTCTATTTAAAGGCGACATGAATCAGGCTACAGTTTTTAATGATAACCCTGCGGCTCAAGCTCAAGAATTTGAAAATCTCGGTTTTAAATTTTTGCACATTGTTGATTTAGATGGCGCCATTGCTGGTGAATCAGCCAATGAAGAATCGGTTAAAAGCATTTTAAAAAGCGTCAAAATTCCTACCCAACTTGGCGGAGGAATTCGCTCAATTGCGGCGATTGAAAAATGGTTAAGCCTTGGCTTAAGTCGTGTTATTCTTGGCACCGTGGCTGCAAAAAATCTGGCCTTGGTAATTGAGGCTTGCAAGAAATTTCCCGGAAAAATTGTGGTTGGAATTGACGCTAAAAATGGTTTTGTTGCAACTGAAGGTTGGGTTGAAACTTCTGAAATTGCCGTTTTGGAATTGGCAAAAAAATTCGAAGATTGCGGCGTTGAAGCAATTATTTACACCGATATTTCGCGCGATGGAACATTGACTGGCGCTGATTTTGAGGGAACAAAAAACTTGGCAGAAAATTTAAAAATTCCGGTGATTGCTTCTGGCGGCATTTCCAATTTGGAAGATGTTTTGAAAATTAAAACTTTAGAAAAAAGTGGTGTAATCGGCGCCATTGTTGGTCGGGCAATTTACGACAAAAAAATAGCGGCGCGCGATTTGGTAAATCTTTAATTAAATAAAAATGAGAAATTTTTCAGATGGCTCTGCGGCGCATTTAGTTCAGGCTATTGAAAATAACGATGTCGCAACAATAGAAATGACACAACAGATGAGGTCATCGTTCAAGCATTGTTACTGAGCAAATCTGATATTAACGAGGTAGATAAAAATGGCTTCACAGCCCTTCTAACCTCAATTTCTAAAGTCAACGGACGTATTGCCGACTTAATAATTGCCAAGACTTTGCAAGAAAATCCAGAAAACGAGACCGTAAGAAATATCAGAGATCTGCGAGATAATTTCATGAGCTACCTTGATAAAAAGAGTATAGTAGGAAATAACGCGCGAAAAAAAGTGGATGATATTTTTGTTGAAGCTTCCAAACAAATGTTGTCTCAACTATGCCCAGACATTTTTTCTGGGTTACTACCTACAGAAGCTCCCGCAACAGATTTGGAAGTTAGTTTACAGCAATTTCAAAACCGAGCAACCGAGCTTTTAAAAGACCATTTACTGCCTTCGCCAAAAGGATTAAAGCAAGCAAATGAACTTGGCGCATACTCACTAAAAAAGATCTCACACAACTTGCCTAATCGATGAAAACAAATATTTGACTTATCCATTTGGGATATTTTTAATACCGCGGCTCACACCAAAACCTCCTTTTAAAAAAAACTTAAATTTCGAAACAACATGCGCTATTTAGCCTTGACCGAGAAGGATCGCCAAGAAATGCTTGCTACCATTGGCGTCTCAACAATTGACCAACTTTACGACACAGTTCCGTCGCAATTTTTACTTAAAAAACCTCTCGAAAATTTACCTAATCATCAAGGCGAAATTGAGGTGGAAAAGATCCTAACTGGTCTGGCGAAAAAAAATCGCGCTGCTGGTGAAGGCCCGTTTTTTCTAGGAGCTGGCTGCTACAAACATCACATTCCCGCTTCAGTTGATCATATTATCCAACGTTCTGAATTTTTAACTTCTTACACCCCTTACCAACCAGAAATTTCGCAAGGAACTTTGGCGGTAATTTTCCAATTCCAAAGCATCATTGCACTTTTGACTGGGATGGAAGTTGCCAATGCTTCAATGTATGACGGAGCCACGTCTTTAGCGGAAAGCTGCTTGATGGCTTTGCGTATTAAATCGGGACGCAAAAACATTGCGACTTTGGGACATATTCACCCCGACTATTTAGAAGTTACCAAAACTTCACTTGATTTGAACGAAGCTAAATTCGTTTCAGAAATCGACGAAAGCTGCGCTGCTGTGGTTGTACAATATCCTGATTTCTACGGCGAAATTGGCAATTTGGACGATGTCAGAAAAAAATGTGACGCTGCTGGCGCATTAATGATTGTGATTACCAACGAAATTTTATCACTCGGACTTCTAGAAGCTCCAAAAGAAGCAGACATCGTAATTGGCGAAGCTTCTTCACTTGGAGTTGGTTTAAATTTTGGCGGCCCACTTTTAGGATTTTTCGCCTGCAAAAAAGAATTTGTCCGTCAAATGCCCGGCAGAATCTGCGGCGCAACTTCTGATGTTGACGGAAAACCTGGTTACGTTTTAACGCTTAACGCTCGCGAACAACATATTCGCCGCGAAAAAGCCACTTCTAACATTTGCTCAAATCAAGGTTTGTGTGCCACCGCTTTTACAATTCACGCGTCACTGCTTGGTGAAATCGGTTTCAAAAAACTGGCTTTAATCAATCACAAAAAGGCCTGCGACCTTGCTGATCGCCTAGCGAAAGTCAGTGGTGTGAAAGTTTTAAATAGCAGTTTCTTCAATGAATTTACTATTGAACTTTCAAAAGATGCGACCGAAGTGAACAAAAAACTTCTCGCCAAAAACATCATTGGCGGATTTGCTCAAGGTAACAAAATGATCCTTGCAGCTAGTGAATTAACTAGTGCACAAGATATTGAAACTTTGGCCTCAGAATTAGAAAAAATCTTAAACTAATATTACCATGACCTTCATCCCAAAAGAAATCGGTGGCCTACGTCACGAAACCCAGATTTTGATTAAACAATCTCGTGCTGGCGCTTGCGGCGTTGATTTGCCTGAAGTTGCAAATTTCTCAATTCGCACCGGCCAAAAAAGCCGCGCTGCGATTGGCTTGCCACAAGTTAACGAACCGACCGTGATTCGTCACTTCGTTCGCTTGTCAAACCAAAACTACTCAATTGACGCCGGATTTTACCCTCTTGGTTCTTGCACCATGAAACATAATCCGCGCCTAAATGAAAAAATGGCTCGCCTTCCTGGACTTGCCGACATTCACCCACTGCAAGATCAATCAACTGTTCAGGGCGCTTTGGAACTGATGTTTAATTTGCAAAATTGGTTGATGACTTTAACCGGACTTGGCGCGGTTTCTTTGGCTCCTGCAGCAGGTGCGCAAGGTGAATTCGCCGGAATGTTGGTGATTAAAAAAGCTCACGAAAAAAGGGGCGAAAGCAAAACTCGTAAAATTGTTTTAATTCCTGACTCAGCTCACGGCACTAATCCAGCAACCGCTGCAACCTGTGGATTTGAAATCAAAGTTATTCCTTCAAACTCTGAAGGTTTGATAGATCTTGATTTGTTCAAAAAACTAATTGCAGAACACGGCACAGCAATTGCCGGCACCATGATTACAAACCCGAATACTTGCGGAAAATTCGAAAAAAATATTAAAGAAATCGCTGATTTGATTCACTCAGTTGGCGCTTATTTTTATTGTGATGGTGCTAACTACAACGCGATTGTCGGAAAAGTTCGTCCAGCTGATATCGGTGTTGACGTGATGCATTTTAACTTGCACAAAACATTCTCAACCCCGCATGGTGGTGGTGGACCAGGTTCTGGACCAATAGCGGTGCGCGCCGAACTTGCAGAATTTTTGCCAACTCCTCACGTTGAAAAAGATGGCAGCCAGTACAAATTAGTTGCACCAAAATCAACTTGCGGCAAAGTAAAAGGCTTTAATGGACAATTCGGGATGCATATCCGCGCCTTAACTTACATGCTTTCACATGGAGCTGACGGTTTGCAAAAAGTTGCTGAAGACTCAGTTTTAAGCGCCAATTACATTCTAGCAAAATTAAAAGATCATTACTATGTGCCATTCCCTGGCACTTGCATGCACGAATGTTTGCTAACTGACAAAATCCAAAAAGCACAAGGACTTAGCACGCTAGACATAGCTAAAGCCCTTGTCGAATACGGAATTCATCCAATGACGGTTTTCTTCCCACTTGTGGTTCAAGGTGCGATGTTGATTGAGCCAACCGAAACTGAAACTCGTGAATCTATTGATGATTTCATCGGCACCATGATTTTCGTAGCTGGAGAAATTAAAGAAGGCCGCGGCGACAAGTTCCATAACTATCCGATTTCAACCCCAAGAAGAAGATTGGATGATGTAAAAGCGGCAAAAACTCCAGTCACTACTTGGTTTGCTTAGAACTTAAATTATCCCGCATGTCAATAAGACCTGCGGGAAACTAACCTACCACAATAATTATGAAAAAGGCCTATTCGTTACTAGAGCTATCAATTGTAGCATTAATTATTGGGGTGTTAGTTTCTGGTGTTGTTGCGGGGGCTGGCATGGTTCGATCTTCAAAGGTTGCCAATGCTCGACTTTTTACTACCAAAGCCGTGGTGTTTGAAATTAGCGGCTTCACCGCTTGGTACGAAGCCTCACTAAAAGATTCTTTTAATGGCAATGAAACGTATGATGGCAAAGCTGTCACCAAATGGTTTGATATCAGCCCTGGCTCCAATTCAAATGTTGCTAGTTCCATCAAAAAAAATGAACTCACTAGCTCCAGCGCTGGTACCGTCTTTATTTCTAACGGCATTAATGGAACCCCAAGTGTAAGATTTAGCGGCGCCGCAAGTGCCAAATTCACAACATCCAGCTTTTATCAAGGCACCTCCTTACAAAATACCATCTTCTTGGTTTTACGCCCCCTAGACACACTATCTTCGACAGCGCAAGTTGTTGCAGATTCCGGAGCCAGTGGCAGCCCTACCTCATCAGTTGGACTTAGAAATAACGCCATCACGTTAAACGCCGGCGCTTCAGCAAATATAACTACCTCTTTGGCTGCGGGAACCGATTATATCATCGCCGCTTATTTTAACGACACCCTATCTCAAGCATTTATTAACAGCGCCACAACTTCAGCAGGCAGCGGATCTGCCGGCACTAATCAACTAACTGGATTAACTATTGGCACCGACAAAAGTGGCGCTAACGGATTTAACGGCTTGATCTCGGAAATTATTATTTACAATCGCCCGCTCAAATTGCAGGAGCGCAAATACGTGATGAATTACCTGTCGAAGAAATATAAAATTACTGTCACAGGCTTGTAGATCTTGTCTTTGATCTTAAGTAAACGCCAAACCTCTCTTCGTAAAAAACAAATCAAATCAATAAAAGGAGAAAGCATGAGCAACATTGTCGCCTCTCTTCCTACAAAAAAACTTGGCCTCGTCAAATCACAAGATGGCGGCTTTCTAAATTATCTACGTCAGATCCAAAAATTTCCCATTTTAACTAAAGAAGAAGAATTCGAATACGGCGAAAGATTTGCCAAAACCGGCGACAAAGAAGCTGCAAAAATTCTAGTACAAAGCCACTTACGCTTGGTTGCTAAAATGGCCTCAAAATTCAAGAATTACGGATTACCAATTATCGATCTAGTTTCGGAAGGCAATATTGGCCTAATGCAAGCCGTAAAAAAATTCGATCCACACAAAGGTTTTCGCTTCTCAACTTACGCCATGTGGTGGATTCGCGCCTACATGCAAGACTACATTCTGCGCTCTTGGTCTTTAGTAAAAATCGGCACCACCGCCGCGCAAAAAAAGCTTTTCTTCAATTTGCACAAAATCAAAAAAAAGCTTAACGCCACAGATGGAAAGGCTTTGCAGCCTAAATATGTGACGCAAATTTCTAATGAACTTGGCGTAACTGAAAAAGAAGTTGTCGATATGAATTCGCGCCTGTCGCAGTCTGACACTTCACTAAATAATTTGGTGGGCGACGAAGATGACGCCAAAGAAGTGGTTGATTTAATGGCCTCCCCTGACGCCGGACAAGAAGAAATCGCCATTGAAAATCAGGAAAAATCTCGTCAGGAAATTCTTTTTAGAAACGCCTTTGCCACTTTAAACGAGCGCGAGCAAGATATTTTGACAAAACGCCAAATGTCGGAAAACCCAATGACTTTGGAAGATCTAAGCCAGATTTACAAAGTATCTCGCGAGCGCATCCGACAAATTGAGGAAAGCGCCATTAATAAAATCCGCAAAGAAGTTTTAAAAAACAAAAAATAATTTCATGTTCACGGGAATCATCACAAACCTCGCAACCGTTGAATCTCTAGACCACAACAAATCACAAGATCTGCTCTTAAAAATTTCTACCGACAAAAATAAAATTGAAAGAAAGCTAGAAATTGGCTGCTCTATTGCCTGCAACGGCGTTTGTCTAACTTTGATTGAGAAAAAAATTCTTGCCAAAAAAATCATTTTTTCTTTTCAAGCCTCCAACGAAACCTGCGACAAAACTAGCCTAAAAAATTGGCGAATGGGCCAAGAAATTAACTTGGAATTTGCCTTAAGAATGGGCGATGAATTTGGTGGCCACATGGTTTTGGGGCATGTTGATGCAACCGCTCAAATCAAGGCGATTAAGCGTATTAAAGATTCGCATAAATTCACTTTTAGCGCGCCGAAAAATTTGATGAAATTTATTAGCCAGAAAGGTTCGGTTACGCTTGATGGCGTTTCTTTAACTGTGAATGAAGTGGAGAAAAATCAGTTTAGCGTTAATGCGATTGAACACACTTTGAAGAATACTGCTTTTAAAAATTCTCAGATCGGCGATTTGGTCAATTTAGAAATTGATGCAATTGCGCGCTATGTTTCAAAGTTGATTAAATAAATTTTATTCAAGCACTCGAACTCATTTCCAAAAAAATAAACAATCAAAATGTCCAACAACTATCTCGCAACCATCCCCGAAATAATCGCCGAAGCCAAAGCCGGAAAAATGTTTATTTTAGTTGATGATGAAGGTCGCGAAAATGAAGGTGATTTGGTGATCCCTGCACAAATGTGCGACGACACCAAAATCAATTTTATGGCAAAACATGGCCGCGGCTTGATTTGCTTGACGCTTACAGAATCAAGAGTTTCTGAGCTTGAATTGCCTTTGATGTCTTCCAATAACGAGTCGCGTCACAAAACTGCTTTTACCGTTTCAATTGAAGCTAAGATCGGAATTTCTACCGGCATTTCTGCTTTTGACCGCGCCAAAACTGTGAGCGATGCAATTGATCCAAAAAAAGGCAAAGATTCAATCGTAAGTCCTGGACATATTTTTCCTCTCAAAGCCCAAAATGGCGGTGTCTTGGTGCGCGCTGGTCACACCGAAGCGGCGGTTGATATTGCTCGCCTTGCTGAATTAAATCCATCAGGCGTGATTTGCGAAATTATGAATGATGATGGCTCGATGGCTCGTATGCCTGACTTGGTGAAATTTGCGCAAGAGCATAAAATGAAAATCGCCACCATTGCTGACTTGATTGAATATCGCCGCCAAAACGAAAAACTAATTGAAGTAGTCAGCCGCCAAAAATTTGTAAGCCACAGCGCCGGCGAATTTGATGTGACAATTTACAAAAGCAAAATTGATGGCGTTGAACATATCGCTTTGGTCAAAGGAAAAATCGATGGAAAAGCGCCAACATTGGTGCGTATGCATCACTTAAACATTGTCAGCGATTGTTTAGACGAAGCACAAAATCCGCGCACCGGACTTTTGCTTAAGGCGATGAATAAAATTTCTCAGGCAAAAAATGGAGTTTTGGTTTTGATCAGACAGCCAAATGAATCAGTGTTACACTTGCTTGGCGAAGGAAAAAACCTACCAAAAAACAAAGAAAAAGAATTAAGAAATTACGGTACCGGAGCGCAGATTTTATCTGACTTGGGAATAAGAAATATGACACTTTTAACTAATTCAAAAAAATCTGTGATCGGACTTGATGGTTACGGAATTAAGATTTACGACTATGAAGATTTAGACATTTAAACAAAATCAAAAATGCCACATCAAAAATGCCACCTAAGAAAAAACCAAACCAGTTTTCCAAAAAATTATTAAATCTTGAAAACTTACTAACCGCAACCACCAGCAAACTTGGCACTTACGAAGAAGAAGTAACTGAAATTTGCGAGTTCTTAGATAAAAAGCGCAGCGACAAAACATTTAGCATCTCAAAAAAAGTCAGCTTTGTTGAAAAATTAGAACGAGCTTTATCAGCTGATACCCATAGCCCGAATTTTATCGAACACATTCGATCTGCCAAACTATTAGCCTCGCTAAATTTGATTAGCGACAGATTTGGCGCCGTGACTAACTTGCAAGCATTATCTGATGCTTTTTTGCAATATCATCAATTGCTCACAAATTCTGATTTAATCAGAATTTATTTTGATTCTACGTCTAGCAACAAACAGGAACGACTCTTTTTTGAATTTGTAATGACTCACAATGCTTCAGTTAATGCTACTGAAAGATGTATTGGCGGTTTGAATTTTGAAGCTGGTAAAAATATAATAGAGACTGAGCCGCTAAAAAAAATGCTAGACTCCCTTATGATGGTTGAAGAGCTGATTAACATAGATCATGCTAAAGAAATCAAAAAATCCATCCTAGCCAATAAAATGGCAAATTTATTACCGGCAGTTCGCCAAGAATTTTTAAATAGAGATGCCTCGGGCCAATTAGCTGCAGTTAATGAATCTACTCAAATTGACAGTATAAAACTGGCTCTTTCGAGATATATTGGCGATGCCAAAACCGGTCGCAGAGTTGATCCGGTATTGATTTATTCTTATTTGCTGCGCAAACAATCTTACGCTACTCAATCTACTGACGATCTAGGTTATCACATTGCGCTTGGAATTGAAAAAACAAAGAACTCGTCTTTGCCTACATATTCTAAGATCAACGGCACTTTGGTTGATTTATATTTTGAACATGAATTGATCGATATTCTTTTAGAAAATGGTCGAAATATTTCGTCCAAAGAAAGCCAAAGAGAGTGTCGGGAGCTATTTAAAGAATATGCCACAAAGCGCCCAATCGCGTCTGAAAATGCAAAATTCTACATTAAGGGATACAGCGCTTCGGGAGATTTAGAATTTTTACAACTTGAAAGTCTCAGTGCGATTATTGCTGAAATTGATGATGAGTCATGCAGAAAATTAGATCTTTACCAATATTTATTCGAAGCACTTTTAGTTCATAAAGAATATGCCAAAATTGTTGAACTTGGGACCTCTGCAAAATTTAGAGAGTTTTGTCACTCTCAAAATAATATCGGCAGAGATCTGCTAATTTACACAATTGATGCCGAAGCGCGTTTAAACAAAAACTTTACTGCCAAAGGATATGAAAAAATGTCTGAGCTTGACACCGGAAGTCTTGATAGCCTAGCACAAATTGCAATGTATGGATGTCAAGCCTCTAGCGATTCAAATGAGGCTGCTAAATTAGTGCAAAAATTTACCAAAGAAGCTTCTAAATCAGGAAAAAATGAGGATTTGATTTGCGCTGTCTTCGATAGTTTTGCCACAAAATATCCATGTTTCAAACTTCAAGACGAAAGCGGTCGCTATCAAATAACCGACAAAACAGCGGCTAATTCTACCATCGCTTGCTGCCAAAATATTTTAGCTCTAGTGCCGCAAGACCAAAAGATTCAGACTCATTACAGTAAATTACTTTTTAAGATTTATTCATTTCAAGACTCAAAGGATGAGGCTTTAAATCTTTTGCCAAAAATTTATGAAGATTCCTCCGAGGCTCGCGCAAAAGCCGATTCATTAATTGCCAACTGGGATAAAGGCATTGCCGAATTGGGTGATATTTTTGATGCCAAAGAAATATCGTTTTTAGAAAAATACTATCTGCAAAGCTTGACCGAACGCTTGATTTCAGAAGAAAAACTGCGCTCGCGACAAAAAAAAATCGATCAAATTCGAGATAACCGCGAGCACGATTCTTCAAAAACCACCAACATCTCTGAAGAAATAATTTATCTTGCGGCTTGCCACAGAATTACCGATAGCCAAGGCATGAAATATTTTATCCATTGCCCAGAAACCCTTCTTGGCGAACTTGATAGGGCTACTGAAAATAAATTTAGAACCGCTTTAAGTGGCAAAGACAGATTTGCCAAAAGCCATGGAGAAACTGGAATAAAACATGTTAAAGGTTTGGTGGTGGAGTTAAAAATTCGCGGCAATCAAAGAATTTTAGGACTAATTTATCACAATGTTTGTGATCAAGACGGCGAGAGAATTAACATTATCAAGCTAAGTGAATATTGCGCTAACAGCCATGATCGAGATAATCACAGCTCTCCAGAATTTAATCAGTTGTTACAGAAACTATCTCGAGAAAAAAGTGAGCCTAAAAAAGGGAAAGCCAATCACGGTAGACCGCCTTCACCTGACCTAGAATCAGTAGTTAAAACCACCAATGTTAAAGATTTTTCAGCGCAGCAGGAAATTATTCATTAAAAGCAAGACTATCTCCAGCCAATAATTGAATAGCCGTTGCGAGCTAGGCAGTTTGTGATGTAGCGCTGTTTGATTTGATCTGGCTTTACTTTATCTTCACCCATCACCGAAAGAGCGCCAATGACAGCGCCCGCCCCCGCACCAACTGCGGTTCCGATTAGGCCGGATTTGATTCCTTTATTACCAAAAATTAATCCTGTTGCAGCTCCCACAACTCCACCAACGACAGCGTTTCTACCCGCTTCTTTAGCGGCGCGCTCGGCTTTGTATTTATCCAAATAATCTTCTGATTCTTTTCTGCAGGCCTGAAAATCCCTATCTGCTTTGACTTCTCCTACCACTAAATATTTTTCATTAGGATCAAAGATCGGACGGTAAGAAGCGCAAGCAGTTAGGGACAAAATCGAGAAAAAAATTACCAAACTTTTAGCGAAGTTTTTCATAAATTATTTCTTTGATTTCGGACTAGAAGGCGGAGTTGATTTTGGGCTAGATGGCAACTTAGCTTTAGTATCAACATTTCTTACTACAAACTCAGGACCGTCGCTAGTTTCAGCCTTATCTCTCTTACCCGCATCAGTAGCAGCTGTTGATTTATTAAGATCAGCCTTCGCGCCATAATCTTTTTTGTGACCAGCCAACTCTCCTGATTTATCCTTTTCTTTTTTCATCTCTTGAGCTCTTTGCATATTTTTGGTCATCTGCACTTTCGGCGGAGTTGAGCCTTTACTTGCAGAAGATGAGCTTTTATTAGAAGCAGCACTGCCTCCACCAGTATTATGAGAGTCGGTTCTGCTAGCCTGATTTAGATTTGGCGTGCTGCCTTCAGAGAATAGCTGAATATCATTTGCCCCGCCGCCATTACCACTGTCTTTTTTCAAAGACTCTTCGTCGCTAAATTTCTCAGTTTCTTTAGCTCGAGAAGAAACGGTTGAATCAGCGTAAGAGTGATTACTTGCCGCAGTATCGTCGTCAGAAGCATTGCTATCTGTATCGCTATTGTCGCCGCCGCTTTCACCATCTTCATCGCTATTGTCGTCGCCGCTTTCACCATCTCCATCGCTATTGTCGTCGCCGCTTTCACCATCTCCATCGCTATTGTCGCCGCCGCTTTCACTATCATCTTCAGTTGAATCCGACATAGCAGTAGAGTCGTCGTTATTACCGCCAGCTTCTTCGTTACCTGACTCTTTCAAATCTGAGCCACCTGGAGGTGATGGAGGAGGCGGTGGAGGTGGTGGAGGTGGTGGAGGTGGAGGTGGAGGTGGAGGTGGTGGAGGTGGTGGTGGAGATGCATCACTTGATTCAGAAGAGTTTTCTTCTTGTTTATCTTGCTGCTCCAACTCTGGACCACCAGCGTCAGGTCTTTGCGTGGTATCATCTTTAGAATCATCTTCTGGCGCGTCATCTTTTGGTGCCCCATCTTTTGGTTCGTCATCTTTCGGCTTGTCTTCAACTGGAGCATCATCTTTTTTATTAGTAGGAGACTCATCAGTCTCCTTAGTTTTTTCACTATCATCACTTTCTCCGTTAGAAGCGGCAGAATCATCAACTTTAGAATCCCTGCCTTCATCGGCGCCGTCTTCCTCTTCCTCATTCTCATCGCCTTCTGCTATTGATTCCAAAGGTGTTTTCTTTGAGCTATCAGCTGTGTCAGACTGTTTACTAGTGTCAGACTGTTTACTAGAAGATGTGCTTTCTGGTTGTTTTGAATTCCCACTAGTTGCTCCTTCCGCACTATTCTTACCCTCATCTTTCGGAGGAGAACCATCACCACCTTGCTCTGCAACACTCTTGCCTTTATTGCCTGCCCTATTGGTAGCAGATTTGGCCATTTCTCCACCCTTTCTAAGCGCCTTGCCTCCGTGTTTTTTGAGCGCACCCATCCCGCGTTTTTGAATTGCTTGCATGCCTTTCATCACTTTGCTGGCCATTTTACCGGCTCCAGCAATATCGCTGCTCAAGGTGGCTCCGCCGACAAGCGCCGTGGCGAATTCAGAAATTTTGTCTAAAAACTGTAAGAAAATAAACATCAGCAAAGCTGATTTTGTAATAGTTGCCAGCTTTTCCTGAGTCATTGAAGCCAATACTGGCAGACCTATTCCCAAAGCTTCTAAACCGTGAAAAGTGTTGATACTAGCTGCTCTAAAGATGCAGTAAATACTGGTGCTGTTGCCGCTATCATTAATTTTACCATTAGCCAGAGGATCGATAATCAAAACATCTAACACCGAACTATCGTCACAAATGATCTTCTTTGGGGCCTCTTTACCATCGCCGCTAAATCTTACCTCGCCAATGATAGCGTGATCAAAAATTGCAATAAAGACACCGAGATAGGCAAATAGGATCATTGGCTGCAAGCTTAACCCTAATATCTGCTTCCACCATCCACTAAAAATACCTTTGGTGCGGTTAAACATGGCACAAGTGATGGTGATTGGCGACACATACAGCAACAAGATCACCGCGGTGGTTGAGAGTAGAAAAATATGCAGCGACCTGACCGTAATCATAATCATCACGAAGGCCAAGAATAATGAAGCGACAACAAAAATGATGCCCGCGCCAAAATCTAAAAACCCACCCAAAATCATGAAGATTAGATTCGGTACCGAAACTTCTGGTCCGTAGCCTAAGGCGCGCGCCATTTTGCAGTCAAGAGTATCCCAAATTCTGAGATATTCTTGGCCCGGAGCATAAGCCGGATTATCATAGTCCTCGGAATCAGCGTAGTTAAATCTTGGAAATTGGCAGCCATCTAAAGTATCTGGATCGCCCGACTCATCGAGCCTAAAGGCCAGCTCTGACATCTCCCCTGAAAAACCCAGAACGCCGTCCAAAAAGCCAGATTGCCATCCGGTCCCAACTGCAAAATACAATACCAAGCCAATCTTCACCAAATAGCTCAGCAGAGCTTTTTTGTTGAATGAATCAACTTTTGGCACACCCATTAAAATTGAATAACCAAAGGCAGTGATGGAAATCACCAAACCTATCTTGATCGCGCTTTGAAGATTTTTTTGAATTTTTACGAAGAAAGAATCGCCAAAAATTGAGTCTACAGCATCACCTTTTTTGTAAATGTAGCCCTCGCCACTAGCGCAAACACCCTTGGCGTCAGGTACCTCACCCGCTTTTCTACATTTTGTCGTACCAGCCTTATTCAAAAAAAGATTTTCCATAGTTTCTTTGAAGCACTGAGCCATCGGGGCTGAAAAGTTTCTAGTATTAATCGGAACTAACTGCGAAGTATAGCCGTAAACGTTTTGTGAGTCACCTTTGAGGTCTTTGCAAGCACCAGAAATAAAGGTGCCCTCCATATTACTAGAATAAACATAAGGCAAAATTGGCAGCTTTGAACAGTGATTCATGAACTGGCAATAGTTAGTCACTTGCGCACCATTACTAACATCTGGGCTTATCTCTTGAGTTTCAGTGCCGCCGCCAAGCAAATGATTGTAAGGACAAAGCGAGAAAGTTTTAGCGCAGGCGTAATTTGGCTGTTTAATACTTGCATAAGCTTCAAAGACTGTATCAGCCACTGTGCATTTTGATCCAATCTTACAGAACTTGTGCTGATAATCTCCCAGAAGATTGGCAAGACCGGTTTTATTTTCGATACAGATAGTTTTCTGACTCCTGTTTTTACAGCAATCATATGCTCCTTGAGTATCTTCGTTAATGCCGCCAGATAAAAATCTGTGACAAGCAAAGACTGGGGCACTACCTCCAGATCCCGTCATGTAATATCTCTGTTTATCTGAATCGTAGCCTAAATATTTTCTTCTTAGACTCTTATTGCTAGACCATGGATTAGAGCATGTATCGTCACCAGAATCTGGGAATTCGATTCCTCCATACATGTACTCACGATAAAATTTATTTGTGATATCTACTTTGGAAAGATTGCTACTACCAATGAAATTCATACAACTTGTATCCACTTTAGAAGCTTGAACATTAGCAAGGCTTGATTCTCTAGCAGCATTTGCGGTTTTTTCAGAATCTTGAGCTGCCTGATTCGTAATATTGGCTATGCAATCGGAAAGCTCAGTACCAGTTAAATTAATACAAGATGGATCCACAGTATACTTTGCGGCTTCGCCAGCAGCATTTGCGGCTTCTTCAGAAGCCCTTGCGGCTTCGTCAGCAGCTTGAACTACCCTGTTCGCCAATTCTGATTCCGCAACATCCTCTCCAGCTTCCTCAGCAGCTTGAAGTGCCCTATTTGCCAAGTCTAATTCCGCAGCAGCATTTGCGGCTCTTTCAGTAGCATTTGCAAGTCTTTCAGCAGCTTGAGCTGCCTGATTCGCAAGATCGGTTACGCAATCGGAAAGTTCACTACCATTTAAATTCATACAAGATGGATCCAAATAATAATTTGCGGCTTCTTCTTTGGCAGCCTTTGCGACTTCGTCAGCAGCTTGAACTACCATATTCGCCGATTCTGATTCAGCAACATCATTAGCAAGATTGGTTATGCAATTTAGGGCGCCTCTGAGAAAATTGGTAACGTTTGCACCCTCATCATATTTTGACAAAATTTTTAAACAGTTCGAACCCATGCTCCCGTTACCAGAAAAAATCTGCTTCAAACATATTTGATAAGGTCCGGCCTCTTTGGTGTGAAGACCCGTTTCTGGATCAGTTTTCCATTGATTCCAATTATGTCCACAAATCCTAGCATTTTCGTAGGTAATTTTTGATTTATCCCAAAGAATCAAAAGCGCCGCTTGCAGCGCTACCACAGTACCAGCGTAAATAGCGGTAGAGGCACAACATCTACCCGCATCAGCTCCCGATATAACCGCCCAATCGCAAAGAGCACCGCTAGCCGTGCAATTTGCAGAATATTGACCAAACTCAAATGTTCTTTGCATGCAGCGATAAGTTGACTGCGATAGTTGTTTAGGAACAAAAGGATTGGGAAATGGCAATGGCGGCGGAAACCAAGATGCCGGACCCTCTTCAACCTGCTTTGCCGCTCCATAAAAATTTACGGGAATACAAGCAACAGTATGCGTAACGGTGTAAGCCGCAAGCATTGCAGCACCCAAACCAGCCATAATTCCAATGCACGCCGGATTAGTCAGTTCAAAATCTGACGTTTTCTGGTTAATCATGATCGGATCAAACTTATTGCTGGCGTAATCGTTATTACTGCACATGTACCTACTAGTGTCGTAGCTCATACTTCTTACTCCGTCGTAGGCAGCGGGGTAAGATTGGCTCGGAATTAAAATAGCAGACAGGGCAAAGAGACAACAAAGAAAAGAGCGCAGCGATTTTTTAAATTGGCTACTTAGTGGCATCAAAAAGCTTGATTAACTGATTTATTTCTGAATTTGACGTTTTGAAAGAGGCGCGGTTAACCGTCAAGTAAGAACTCACATCTAAGATTTTTCTAAGTTCGACCATGTCGTTTTCGGCGAGTGTTTTGCCGCTGCTGACTAAATCTAAAATGAAGTCGCAAAGATTTAATTGCGGCGCGATTTCAATTGAACCATTAAGCTTAATCGCCTCAGCCTGAATGCCTAATTCTGAAAAATAATTTGAAGCAATTGCGGTGTATTTTGTGGCAATACGAATGTGGCTTATTTTAGTCGGGTCAAATTCTACCGACTTAGTTGCAGCAATCGACAAACGGCATTTACCAATTCCTAAATCAAGCACCGGGAAAATTTCTGGCGAAGAAAATTCTTTCAAAACATCCAGCCCACAAATGCCAATATCCGCCGCGCCAAATTTAACAAAAGTGGCAACGTCAAAACTGCGAACTTTCACTAAATTAAGGTTTGGGCGATTAGTGGCAAAAACTAATTTGCGCGAAGACTCGTTGAAAAAATCTGCCTCAGGAATGATTTCAGCCTTAGTGAACAAAGGAACTAGCTCTTCAAGAATTCTACCTTTTGGAACTGCGAATGTTAGTTTTTTCATTTTTTTAAATTGTTAACTCTAGTTCGCGAACAACCTATCTAAAACCCCTTCTGATAACGAACCAAAACACCCAAAGTATTTCTGGTTTCAAGGCTAGTGTGGTAATCGTAGCGCTGGTTTTCGTAACCCGCTTGGAAAAGTAATTTGTCAAAAAGAGCGGTTTTTTTAAACTCGTAACCAAAAGAAATTTCGCTTAAATTTTTGTCAAAACTGCTAACACCATGAACCTCATTGTGATGCTTGGCGTAACCTAAAGTGACATTCCAATTTTGATAAAATTTGCCAATGACGTTAGCAGTTAAATAATCTTCTTTGGCGTCAATATTACCGCCCAAATTTTTAATCGAGACATGTTCCAACAAGCCATCCAAAATAAAGTTTTCACGCACCGGAAATTTGTAACTCATGCCCATCACAAAACCTTTTTGATCGGCTATTTTGGCCGGCGCAACCGAGCTCGCTTTTTCATTCACCGCCAAATTAACGTAGGAAAAGTGATACTTTAATTTATCATTTTCAGCAAAATCAAAAGCGATGTCGAGTGAAGTAATGTAAGATTGCAGAGACCTAGTGTCTCCGGGAGCCGCGTCAGATTTATGCTCTGAATCACGACCCGTAATAATTGAATTGTCTAAATTTTTGCGGTCATTGGTAAAAACCGCGTAAGAAAGTTCGTAGCGTCCGGTCTTCTTACTATCTCCCACTCGATAGATTCCGTTAAGGCCTAGTTTTTCTCTTTGGAAGTAATTTTCAGCAATGTTGTAAGTCCAAATACCGCGACCAAAACGCCAAGCTGTACCGAAGTTGAGATCAAATTTTCCAAGCACCAAGGCATGTTTTTTGTCGTTGTAAGAAAAGTTTACCTCTTCGGCGTAGAGCCCTTCATTTTCAAAAGCGCGATCACCCCCGCCATTTGGCAAGTCGCTTCTTCTTACAACTTCTGAATCTTGGTTAGCGCGATCAAATCTCAAAAAACTGTTAAATGAGAGATTTTTGGCAAATTTAAAAGACGAGTTAAGGCGCCCTCTTGACCTAGTGTCCAAAAACTCATTTTGGCGATTGGTACTTTGATGTTCGTTGCTGAAATTTAAGTCGTAAACTAGCAAGCCGGTGAAACTTGGCTTAAAAGCATCAGCTTCTTTTTCTTTAATTTTTTCGGAATTTTCCGAAACCAAACTCTTAATAATTCCCAGACTGTCGTCATCGTCATCGGCAAAAACTTCGCAGGAAAAAAACGCGAAGATCAAAAATAAATAAAAAATTTTCATTGATTGCTTTTACTTAGGGAGGGAACGATTTTAGAAAGAAGATATCAGAAAATTTCTGACCATTTATTTAAGCAAAAAATATGTCAGTAGCACTATTAATCGCAACAAGTTTTTCTCTGGGGTTTTTTGTTGAAAGCATTGTCGGATTTGGTGGTGGATTAATCGCTTACGCCATTCTCGGATTTTTCATTGATTTAAAATCAATGATCCTCGCAGGGCTTTACATAGGAACGCTTTCTAGCGCCTACATTGCCTACACCGATTTCAAATCTTTCAATAAAAAAATCTTCAAAAGCTTAATTCCACTTTGCCTTGCCGGAACCATCTTTGGCGTATTTATTTTCAGCAAACTTTCCTCACAAAATCTGTCATTAATTTTTGGAATTTTGCTAATTTTACTCGCCGTAAAAAACATCTTTTTTGACAAATTTACTTTTCCAAAAATCTTCAAACAAAAATTACTTTTCATCGGCGGAATTTCCCAAGGTGCCTTTGGAACTGGCGGACCATTTGTTGCCAATGCTTTGAAAGACGACCTCAAAAACAAATCAACTTTCCGCACCACTTTGGCAGTGTTTTTTGTAGTGTTTAATTTGGTGCGCTTTGCGCAGCTTTCTTTGCAGGGCGAAATTAGGTCAGAGTTTTTTGCGGAAATTTGGTGGGTGGTGATTCCGGTTTTTTTGTCGATTCAGTTGGGGTACAGGGTGCATTTAAAAATCAGTGAAGATGTTTTTAAGAAGCTAATTGGGTTAATGACGATTTCGGCAGGAGTAAATTTTTTGTCGAAGGTTTTTTAATTCACCATTTGGTGCGTGATTAAGTCCTTGAAAAACCAGACTCCCCAAACTACTTAAAAAACTTAACTTACCAAAATTTCTAAAACCAACCAATGCTGCAACCTCTAAAAAATACAATCCTAACCCTGATTGCTCTCGGCCTGCTCTTTGGTTTTCAAGCCTACGCGACCTCTGATTTCACCCACGAAAAATCGGCAATTATTGACTTTGCTTCAGGCGAAGAATCTTCTGAAAAAGAAAATTGCGAGCTCGAAAATTGGAAATTTTTTGGTCACGAAGAAATTAATTTAAGAATTATAAAAGCCGCATTGCGCCTTGAAATTCAACAAGAAGCAATCCCGCCGCAAATTTTTGCCACAGTCCCAACCTCACCGCCCAATGCTTAAGCTTTTTGCCAGACACCCAAAAGCTTCGTTAATTATTTATTAGTCAGAATTCATGAAAAAAATTTTCGCTCACGTCAAACAAGACTTACCTGCAAGTCTTGTAGTTTTCTTTGTCGCTCTTCCTTTGTGCCTAGGAATTGCACTCGCATCAGGCGCCCCGCTCTTTTCTGGAATCATTGCCGGAATTGTCGGCGGTATTGTTGTGGGAGCCGCCAGTGGTTCGCCGCTTGGAGTTAGTGGACCCGCAGCTGGCCTTGCGGTGGTTGTTCTTGGTTACCTCGCAGCTTTAGGAGGCTCTTGGGAGGCTTTTCTTTTAGCAGTAGTGTTGTGCGGCGTTATTCAAATTGTCGCCGGATTTTGTCGCCTCGGCACAATTGCGCGCTACTTTCCCGAAGCGGTTATCAAAGGCATGCTTACCGGCATTGGTTTAATCATTATTCTCAAACAAATTCCTCACGCCATCGGCTACAATTCTGAGTTTCAAAATGATTTTGGCTTTGAAAGTTTAGACAGCGCTAACACCTTCTCCGAACTGTCACACATGTTGAATTACGTCACTTTAAACGCCGTAATCATTGCGGTGATTTCAATGCTGATTTTGATTTCGTGGGACGGAGTTTTTGCTAAAAAACACAAATTTTTCAAAATGATTCCTAGTCCACTAGTTGCGGTAATTAGCGGAATTATTTTGAGTAATTTTTTGGAATTGCACGAAACGCAAATCGTTAAAATCCCTTTAACTTCCAGCCTTGGTGAATTTGCTGCGCAATTTACCACGCCAGATTTTTCACAAATTTTTAATCCTCAAATTTACGCAATGGCGCTGGTAATGGCAATAATTGCTAGTTTGGAAACTTTGCTTTGCGTGGAAGCTTCCGACAAACTTGATCCGCAAAAACGCGTCACGCCAACTAACCGCGAATTAAAAGCTCAAGGTTTGGGAAATATTATTTCGGGGCTAATCGGAGGACTACCAATCACCCAAGTAGTGGCACGCTCCAGTGCCAATGTCGACTTTGGTGCAAAAACCAAATTATCGGCAATTTCTCACGGCTTTTTGCTTTTGATTTCGGCAATTGCCATTCCCGGCTTGCTCAACATGATCCCGCTTGCCACCTTGGCTTGCGTGCTTTTGATGGTCGGCTACAAATTGGCCAAACCGCAAATTTTTAAAGACATGCACGCCTTGGGCCGCGAACATTTTATTCCCTTTGTTGCGACCATTATTGGCATGCTTTGTTTCGATTTGCTCAAAGGCGTTGGCATCGGAATGGGCTTTGCCATGTTCTTTATTTTGCGCAATAATTACCACTCACGCAACGTTTTGCAAAATGCCGAACATCAAGAAGTTTCAGCTTTAACGCGTGAAGTTCGCGATGCTTTAAGCCCTGCAAAAGCGGTGCGTCTTTTGAAAGAAGGCAATCAACGCTTCGTCAATAATCTCAAATTAAATCGCAATCTTTTGCAGCAGATTAACGAAACTTCTGGCCAACAACATCCCTTCGCTTTTGTCTTGAGCTGCATTGATTCGCGCACTTCTGCCGAGTTAATTTTTGACCAAGGTTTAGGTGATATTTTCAGCTGTCGAATCGCTGGAAATGTTTTAAATGACGATATTTTAGGCAGCATGGAATTCGCCTGCAAAGTTGCCGGAGCCAAGCTCATTATGGTTTTGGGCCACTCTGAATGTGGTGCGATTAAAGGTGCCTGCGAAAATGTTGAAATGGGCAAACTGACTGGACTTTTGAAAAAAATTAAACCGGCAGTAAAAGCAGCAAAGCTGATTAAAACTAATCAGACTGATTTTCACTCTTTGAATTTTGTTGACAAAGTTGGAACCATCAACGTTGAGCGCGCCGTAAAACAGATCACTAAAGAAAGTAAAATCATCCACGAACTTCACGCAAAAGGTAAAATCGCAATTATCAGTGGTATGTACAATGTGGCTACTGGTGTGGTAGATTTTTATTAGGCACTGCAGGCTTGGACTGGGTTACAAAAAACCCAGTCCAGCAAAAACGACAACCACTAAATAGAAGATATCGGCATAATGAAAAAAATGGGTGGCTAAAAAGTTGATTTTGCTCTTTGTTTTCAAGGCTATGCAAAGTTTTTCTATTTTCTCTAAATAGAAATGGCTAATTTTTGTCTAAAAAACATGAGTAAAAAATTGTCCAAAATGTTGTTTATTT
>CANEVP010000023.1 GCA_947442475.1 Rickettsiales bacterium | reverse complement strand
CAAACGAAGTACCAACTAGCGCTCCAACCTATATTCCAACTGGCGATCCGACCGTAATGACGCAAGTACCAAGTTGTTATCCATCTAACGGTCCGAGCTTTTATCCAACAATTCACCAAACTACCCTAAAACCTACTTGGGCACCAACTTTGGGATCTACTTATAATCCAACTTTACTACCTACATTTACGCCAAGCTTGTCGCCAACAGAATCGCTAACTTTTAATCCAAGTAACTATCCGTCGCAAGCTCAAACTAAACCTCCAACTTTTGTCATGACACTGAACGCCACTGGAGCACCGACACTTATTCCAACACCAACTAATTACCCATCTAGCTTACCAACTTTTAGTCCGACATTTAACGAAACTGGAAATATTACTTTTGTTCCAACTAGTCAGCCAAGTAGCTATCCTACTTTTAACCCAACCTACTCTAACAGCACTTTTACTTTAGCTTCTGAAGCTCGCTCTTTAGCTGTGCCAAAAGAAATTATCCCCGTAGCTCTTGGAGCTGGTGCCACCACTATCACAACTTACGTGCTTGGAATGGGCGTGGTTGAGCTTGCGATGGAATCTGCAGCAGTTGGTCTTGCCAGTGTTGTTGGGTTGTCAGTTCCGGTTGTGACCGGAGTTTTAACTGCTGCAACGCTTGGTACTACTGGCGTCGTTGGCGTATTGGGTGGATTGACCCTTTCTGAATTTCTTGCTTCACAAATAGCAGATAACCCCGATCAAGAAAATAAAGATTCAACCGAAACCGTTCCTCAGCCACAGGTAAAGGCACAAGCCCAATCTAACAGTGGCACTCAAGAGGCGTCATCGCAACAAAACTCCAACCAGAAAAAATCGAGCAGCTGGCGTTTTAAAACTTGGGCAGACACAGATTCTCAATGGTCACCTCCTTCAGAGTTAATGTATTTAGGTGCTCTTACCGCTCTAACAGCTTGGGCTCTGGCTCATGGACATCATTTGATAAAGCCCAAAACTAATTTGATTCAAGTATCTCCTTATTTGGCATTGGCTTTGCGCGATAATGGTGGACCAGAGGATGAATTCGCAGAATTTAGAGACACCCTTAATAATTTAGATAAAAATCACCGACAATTCAGCAGGTTAGAACGCAAACTAGCCGCGGCTTTAAAAAAATTAGCCGAGCATTATAAAGGTAAAAAATTGTTAGCTGATGAAACAGCTAGAATAACTAGTGCTGCTCAAGGGCATACTCTTATTAATAGCCTTCGAGATCTTGTATTTAATGATCTAGAGAACCCCTACACATCATCACAGAAGTTAAATGATTATATTAATCAAACTCTAGGACATGACGCTAATTACATTTTATTACCTATTGAATCTCCAGAGCACCAACTGCTAGATCGAGTTTTAATTAGAGTAACTGGGCAAAGCAGCATCGCTTTGGGCACCATTGCGCCATCGCCTCTTATCCAGACCAATCCCATTGCTTCCGATATAGAGAATCAAAGATCTATAACGAGAACAAGGATTCCGCAAGCTAAGAATGATTATTCATCTGAGGACAAGGATGATTCTTCCTCAGATGAAGGTGATTTAGAAAAGGTGACTTTACGACGTCCTAGTAAAAATCGAAACGCATCAATTAATTCAGGAGCTCTAGATCTAAATCAGATCTCTTCGAATTTAGATGTGGGAAATTCAAGACATCCACTTTCTACGCTTGAAGAGACAAAACACGATGAAAAAGGAAGCGAAGACAGAGTTGAGGACGATTTTTTAGATCAGCCTAAAATTACTCTTAGTGACTCACGAAATAAAGAGAATCAAAAAGCTATAAGAGGTGTTCTAAAGAAAATAAATATTAGTAAAAATCTTATTGATGATTCTTCCTCAGATGAAGGTGATTTAGAACATGTGACTTTACGACGTCCTAGTGAAAATCGAAACGCATCAATTAATTCAGGAGCTCCTGATTTAGATCAGATCTCTTTTGCTTCAAATGCAGGAAATTCAAGACATCCACTTTCTACGCTTGAAGAGAAAAAACACGATGAAAAAAGAAACGAAGACAGAGCTGAGGACGATTTTTCTACAATTACTACTGTAGATCAGTATATCCCAAACAAACATCCTTCAACTGATCAGGTTTCAACGCTACCAGAAGCGCCTCAAACACTTAGAACATCATCATCTAACCCCCTACTAATCAAACCGCCCTCAGTACCAAGTAGAGCGGTATCTTATCCTAGATTAACCTCAAAACAATACCAACTTTACCCAGAAACACACAGAAAGAGAGGTTTGCAAGGCTTGCAAAATCCGGGTGTCACAATCCCCAATCCGCAAGAAAATTACACGGGCGGTTACGGTTTCGGACAAAGCTACGATGATGAGTTAGCGAGAACCAATCCTTCTTTAATATCAGGCGCGACAGAAGATTATTCTGCCAATATAACATTGGCAGAAGTTGCGGCAGGCAATGCATTTCTTCCCGCAGGATATATCACCACAACACAAGATAATCTTATCTATTCAGATATAGCTCACACTGGTAATGTAGATTTTGAAGGATCTCAAAGCAGCCAATTAAATCCAGCAGTACTTGAACCTAAAAGAAATCAATCCCGCCCAAACTCAACATCTCGTTTCAGAAGAGGAGAAAGAAAAATGACGGCAGGGGAAGATGATTTAGAGATTGAAAAATTAATGAAGCTCGCCATCCAAAATGCTAAATCACCAATGAAACTTGGGCAATCAGAAAGGATTACTGCAGTTAAGCCAAGAGGCGGCATACCAGACATTCTGACCGCCAAACAGGATCAGAAAGAACTTGCTCAAAAAGAATCAGAAGATGCTTTAAATCAACAACTCACAATGAAAAGACAAATTGATTTAGAATTCAGACGTCTTTGCGCGCGTCGTAACTTCCCACGACATTTGACAGTTCCAGATTCACTTGCACACTACACCACAAAATCAGTAGCCGGGATTATGAGGGCGGAGTTAGCAGCAGCAAATCAAGAGCCATCAAAAAATCCTAAAAATCCTAAAGCTGAAAACAAGGGTCATGAAAAAGATAAAGACAAGGATGATCGTGGTGACAAAAACCCTGGCGGTGGCAGATTCTAAAAAATCATTTGAAAGCAATTCACCCTTCGGTGCCAACAAAATTAGCACCGAGAATAAGCTGAAATCACACCTCCATCCGCGCTGCCAAGCCTTTATCAATCAACAGCTGATTCAAATAAACTCCAACATCAGCAACTTCTTGCGGGTCAATTTCCGCTTCACCTTTTGGCGGCAAAAAAACATCGCAAACGTAGCGGCCGTAAATATCAACTTTGCTAGTTTTGATGATTAAAAACGGCAAGCCCTGCAAAATTTTCGTCAAAGCCTGCGCACTTTTTTTGCCCTCCGCAGTTGCCATTTCCGCTGTGTTAATGCCGCGCAGGCGCAAAATTTCTTCGTGAAAAATTTTAAAACCCAAATCCAAAACCACATGCAGCGTGTCGCCGTCAACCACGCGAGTAAGGTGAGCTTTGTAAATATTAATTTTGCGCGGGGTTAGTTCAGATTTTTTCAGCGCGTATTCTGCGTTTTTTTTCGCCACATCAACAATCTGCACATCCTTCGCAGGCAAGCTTTCTTCGAGCTTGTGAAAAATTTTAAAACCGCAATCAATGAAAGTTTCGTCACTAATTTCAAGCTTCACCAAAGAGTAAGAAAATAATTTTCCCCGCAACGGCGACAGCCTTTTAAGATTTGTCGCCACCGGACTCGCCACCTTTTTGGCGCGGATTTTTGTAATGTTGATTTCAAGAGTTTTTAGCTTGGTTGCTTCTTGCTGCAATTCGTCACTGTCCCAACTATTTTGCTTGGTTAACTCTTCCAAATATTTTCTTTCGCCACTTTTTTTAATGCCCGCCAAGACGCGGTAGTGGCTCCAGTTCAGATGCGAATCATCTTTGGGTAGCTTCGGGTAGGATTTGTAGAAGCTGCGCATTTTGTAGAGAACAGTGTCGCTAATCAGAATGTCTTGCGCCAACTGCGCAATCAGCTTTTCGCCGTAGTCAGCGCGAGTATTTTTTGACAAATGTCGCTCAATCACTTTTCCAATTTGCCAAGCCATTACTACTTTTTCTCGAGTAACAGTTTCAACAATTTTGCTCTGCGCTTTTTTGATGTGCGTCTGAATTTCTGCCAGAATTTTTAGATAATCGCCTTCGTTAATTTCGACAGCCGATTGGTTAATATTTAGTTTTTTTTCTGCCATTTTTGATTAGTTTTTCTGAATTCCTGCCGCCGGCGGCAGGAATGTTGGGATTTTTGTCAGTTCAGTGAAATCAAGGGTTTGAGGTGGGTTGGTTGTTAAAATTTGGGTTTTGAAAATTAAATTGTGCCTGTGAATAACCGCCCCAACCCCTCCTTGAAAAAGAGGACTACTCCTCCGAATTCAGGCGAATAAGCGCCCAAGTGTATTCACTAATTCTACGATCCAAATCCATCCAATCATCTGCCAACTCACCTTCTTCGCAAATCGTCAAAGTCACCGGAATGTAATTAATCAAAGTGTCGGAATTAACACACTTTGTAAAGATTTTGCCCACTTTGAAAAACTGGTAATCGTAAGCCGCTACACCCCATTCCAGCTTGCTGTGGTAAGAAAGAAAATTGTGCGTTTCTTTGCCAAAAACTTGGCCGTGCACCAGTTTTAATTCATTTTTTTGTTTGGTGCTGAGGCTTTGCAAATTGTCGAGAGTTTTAACATTTCTTTTGCGCATTTGCGGCAGAATTTTTTTCATGAATTTGTTGAGCGACTGAGTGTTTTGCTCAGCAGCAGAATTGCTTGAGACCTTGACGTAAGTTTCACGATTGCGCTCAACGCCGTATTTTTTTAGCCGCTCCAAATAGCTCGGCAGACGAAAGCTAATCATTACAGTGTTGCGAAAACGCGGGTTGTCGCTGCGCAGGAAATTTTGCTTTTCTTCGCATTTTTGTAGCAAGAATTTCACTTCAGAATTGCCTTCTTTGCCGAAGTCATTGAAGTCACGCACAAAATCTACCACATCCATTTCAGCGGGATTTTTTTCATCGTAAAAACAATAATCTTTTGGCGCTTTGAGAAACAGACTTTTGCTGTCGTAATTAAAAACAACCGCGCCCTGTTTGGCTTTGTTAGCTTTGTAGGCTTTGATGGTTTGACAAGATGGCGAGAATAAAAGCGCAAGAGGCAGGGCTAGTTTGGTGATGAAAGACAATGTTTTCATGAGGAGGAGGGATTGGTTGTTATTTCAAGTTTTTGTCGGATTAATCAATGTCACAGCAAAATCATTTTGCAACTTTTGACTTAGGAATTTTTTGTTTTTTTTGAAGTGTGGTCAAAAAAATAAAAGTAGAAAAACTACCCAACAAAAAACCCCGCCCAAATTTTTGGACGGGGTTTTTATTTTTTAGCCAATCGCTTACCAACCAACTATTCTTTGATCATTTTCGATTCTTTGAAATATCTCAAAGCACCTGGGTGTAAAGGAGCAGAGTTACCTTCTCTAGCCATGTCTTCTTTTTTCAGAGAAGAGAAAACTGGGTGCAGAGTTTTGAAGTTGTCGAAGTTTTCGAACACCGCTTTGGTGATGTTGTAAACCACGTCAGCGTTAGTTTTTTCAGAAGTTACCAAACTCGCTTTCACACCGAAAGTTTCGATGTTGCCTGGGTTACCAGCGTACATTCCGCCTGGGATGATCGCTTTTACGTAGAAAGAGTTAGTTTGGATTAGTTTGTCGATTGACTCGCGATCGATTGAAATAATTCTAACTTTGCAAGCTTGGGTTGCTTCTTGCAAAACGCCATTTGGGTTTCCTGAAGCATAAATCATTACGTCGATTTTACCGTCACACAAAGCTCTTGGTTGCTCAGATGGTTGAAGGTAAGTCACCGCAGAGAAAGTTTGCTTAGTCCAGCCTTTAACAGCCATTAGCACTTCCATTGTGGCGTACATTCCTGAACCTTGAGGACCAAAGTTGATTCTTTTACCAACTATGTCGTCAGTTTTTTTGATGTCTGATTTTTCTAAAACTGCCATTGTGAAAGTTTCAGAGTAAAGAGAGAAAACTGAGCGCAATTCTTTGAAAGGTTTTTGGTCAGCGAAAAAGCCAGTGCCGTTGTAAGCGTGATACTGCCAGTCTGATTGAGAAATACCGAAATCAATCGCGCCATTACGGATGGCATTTAAGTTTGAAACCGAACCACCAGTTGATTCAACCGAACATCTAATTCCGTGCTCTTTTCTACCGCGGTTAAGAAGGCGGCAAATCGCGCCACCAGCGGGGTAGTAAACACCCGTGATCGCACCAGTTCCAATAGAAACATATTTAGTTGCTGCAAATGACTCGGCGGCAAAAACTAACAAAGTCGAGCAAATAATTGCGATCGAAAGTGATTTTTTCATTTTGTTATTTGGAAAATTTAAGAGGGAAATTTGTGAACTTTGTAAGCAGATATTTCAACCAAAAATTCGTCTCTATTTTTAAAAGTCAAAATGAATTTTCTCGAGGAAAGATGTCGGGGTTTCTGGCAATAAAAATTTTGACATTAAAAAAACCAGTGACTAAGTATTTTGCCCGAAATCTCGATTAGCGATTTTTAAGAAATTCAACTCAGACTTGTCCGCATTTTTGCGATCACAATCTCTACCGCCGCCACCACCTCACTAACCCTAACAATTAATAGAATTTAATATGAAACTTTGGCAACAAGTCCTTGTTGGGCTGATCTTGGGCGTAATTTCTGGTATTGTTTTAGGAGAAAAAGCAGCTGGCTTAAAAATTTTCGGCACCATCTTCATCAACCTGATTAAAATGGTAATCGTGCCTTTGATTTTCTTCGCCCTTCTTTCAGGCATCACTTCAATGCATGGCCAAGGCAATTTCACCAGAGTTGGTTTGAAAGGTTTCGCAAGCTACATCCTAACTGCAATTTTTGCCGTAATCATCGGCCTAACTGCCGGGATTGTTTTCCACCCAGGAACTGGCGTTGATTTGCACATGATTCTTGAAACCAGTGGTCAAGCAACTGCAGCAACCGTTACCAAAGCTCCACCAACCATCACTGAATTTTTGCTTGGACTAATTCCGACCAATCCAATCAACGCGATGGCTAATGACAATTTCTTGCAAATCATCATTTTCTCAATCTTCACTGGCGTCGTAATCAACTTGCTTGGCGACAAAACCAAACCTTTGAGAGACGTAATTTTCGCTGCCTCACAAGTTTCTTTCAAAATGATCGAAATCATCATCAAACTAGCACCTCTTGGTGTGTTTGGTTTTATTTCTTGGATCATCGGAACTCAAGGCATGGACATTCTCGAAGCTCTAGCAAAATTGATGCTTGCGGTTTTGGCTGCCTGCGCTTTCCAATACATTATATTCGGATTCATGATCTTGATTTTTGCTCGCATGTCGCCACTTCCTTTCTACCGCAAAATCTTGCTTACCCAATCAATCGCTTTTGCAACAAGCAGCAGCAAAGCCACTCTTTCAACTGCAATGACCCAACTACAAGACAGAATGGGCGTTTCTAAAACCAACTCCAATTTCTTGATGCCTCTTGGTGTCTGTATCAACATGGATGGCACGGCAATTTACCTTGGCATTTGCGCGCTATTTTTCGCTCAAGCTTACGGCATTGACCTAACCATGCAAAATTACATGATGCTGGTCATGACTTGCACTCTTGGTTCAATTGGTGCCGCCGGAATTCCAAGCGGTTCAATCATTTTCATGAGCATGGTGCTTACTTCAGTTGGCTTGCCAATCGAAGGCATTGGCATCATCCTTGGCGTTGACAGAATATTGGACATGGTAAGAACCACCATCAATATCACTGGCGACAGCGCCATCACTCTAATCGTCGACAAATCTGAAGGTTCTCTTGATGAAAAAACTTACTACTCAAAATAGCTTTAAAGCGCGTCTTAAAGCAGTAACTAGCTACGCAAGTTTGATTACTTGCGTAGCTTTTTATTTTGCTGCAAGCCCAGCACTTGCCGCAGAAAAAAAATTTGACGAATATCGCGGCGAGCTCGAGCAAATCGAAACTTACCTCAACAACATCCGCAACCTAACCGCCAAATTCGTTCAAGAAACCTCCGACGGCAATGTCTCGGAAGGAAAATTTTACTTGGCTCGCCCCGGCAAAATGCGCATTGAATATTTAGCCCAGCCAAAAATCGTCATTGCGGTGAACGGCTCGGTGCTTTCTTACTTTGACGTTGAGCTTGATGAAATCTCGCGCCTCAGCACCAACACAACTCCGGCATCTTTCCTAACTCGCGAGAATATTTCCTTTTCTGCCAAAGATGTTGAAATCACCAATGTCAAAAAAACTGCCGGCCAAATCAAAGTTTCAGTAATGAAAAAAAATCGCAAAGAAGCCGGAGAATTTAGTTTGATTTTTGCCAACAACCCACTGCGTTTCATTAAAATGGAAGTCAAAAACGACCTCGATCAAATCGTAGGCGTTACACTTTCCGAAATTGATTTCAGGAGCCCGATTTCTGACAAAATGTTCGTCATCAAAAAATCATCCAACTAGTTAATGGCCTTCTCATTTGATTCCAAAAACAGTAAAAAACGTCGCGTCATTAGCGAAATTAACATCACGCCTTTTGTTGATGTGCTGCTGGTTTTGCTGATTATTTTTATGGTCGCAGCTCCCATGATGACAAGCTCAATCAACATTGATTTGCCAAAAGGTGCGGCCAATCCGGCCAACGAAAAAATCCAACCAATTTCTGTTTCGGTAAAATCTGACGGCTCAATTTTTTTGCAAGACGAGGCTATTAAACTCGGCTCGCTGCCTAATCGTCTGCTTGAAATGACGGGTAATAATCTCGACAATAAAATTTACGTTCGCGCTGACAAAAATCTCGATTACGGCCGCGTCATGGAAGTGGTGCGCACTGTCAGCCTTGCCGGATTTAACCAAGTGTCTCTTGCAACAGAATTGGCTCAATGATTAAGAACCTTCTCTACTCGCTATTTCTGCACTTTCTGCTGCTACTTGGCATCTACGCCAATTTTAATTTGAAAAAAATCGACGAAAGCAAAACCACCGAAATCGCGGTTAGTTTGATCTCACTAAATGGCAGCGAAAATTCTAGCAGCACTAAGCCAAGCGCTGAAGTCAAAGAGGAAGCTCGAGCAAAACCAGTTAAAAAAATAAAAATAAAAGCTGCGGCTAGTTCCGACAAAAAATCAAAAAAAAATCAGGTCAAAGAAGTTCAGAAAAAATTAACCAAATCAAAAGCGGCCAAAGCTGTAGCCAAGCCAGTTACAGCAGAAAGTTCTGAAGAATTTAAACCGCAAGAAGTTGCCCAAGAAATTCCCAAAGAAGTCAGCAAGCCGCAAGAAGATGACGAGGTAAATAAAAATCACGATGCTGAAGAGCACGCAACTTCCAACAAAGAAAAAGATTTGGGCGCTGAGAAAAAAATCGACAAAAACACTGAAGAAAGCGAAGCAAAAAATGCCGACAAAGATTCTGCCAACATGGCCAGCAACATTGAAACTCTTGATCTTTCAGCGCGCGAAAAATTTAACATTCAGTCACAACTAAAAAGATGCTACAATCGCGCCGTTGATGAAACCAAGTTGGAGAGCGATTTGCGCATCGTCGTCAAAGCCCATGTCAGCGAAGAAGGCTACATTGATTCTGATTTGAATGATTTAATTGAACCCGAGCGCTACAACAACCCGAAAGAAGCCAACTACAAAATCGCCATCGACAATGCGCGCCGCGCGCTTGATTTGTGCAGCCCTTTGCGCAACCTGCCGCTGGATAAATATGATGTGTGGAAAGAAGTGATTTTGGAGTTTGGGAAGGAGGAGTAATGGAAAATTATTGACTCCTACAAAAAACCCAAAGACTCTTTGCGCCCTCTTCCTGCCTATTTCAAATAACTTCAAAACAACATGAAAAGCAACGTAGCCATTCAAGAAAAAGAAAGCCTAGGTGACTTGTCGCACGAAGCGATGCAGATCCTTGAAATTCTTGATCAAATCGAAAATCACACCGCAGCTTTAAGAAAAAAATTAGTGTCAGAACTTTCAACTAAAACTGAAACTGTACACCTAAAATTAGACAACGTTTAGACGCTTTTAGCCAATTCATTCAGCCACAGATTTCTTGTCACCACCATCAAACTGGGCTTCGGCAATGTTTCGTGCAATGCCGATGCCGATCAAAAGATTCACCGAAAAAATCGCCAGAATACTAACCATGATTACCAAAACTTCATTCAAACGCACATTCTTCAAAGCCAGAAGCGTAATCAAAATTAAAAAACTGCTGTAAGAAACCGAGAGACAAGAAATTTTGCGAATATATTCCTGAAAGAAAAACAAGCCGCACAAGCCCGCCAGACAAAGAAAAATCAACAAACCGTAAATTAACAAATAAACAAAACTCATGATGAAAAAAATTATTTTTAGATTTTTTTTGACATTTTTTTTAAGCGGGTTTTTTCACGTCACAAGCTCTAATCAAGCTCACGCCGAAATCATCGACATTCAAAATGAAGAAAAAACTTTCGGCGATTGGAAAGTTTTTTGCGAAGTTGACGCAATGATGAACATGGCACATTGCAAGGTTGCATCGAAGTTTTACGAAAACACCGCGGCAATTTCGATTGAACCAACCTCAAGATTTTTTACTCAACTTTTTGTGATTATTCCGCAAACCAAACTTGGAACTTTCGTGACAATTCGCGTCGATCAAAATGATTTGATCTTGTCGAAAAATGTCAGCGTCAAAGATTTTGGCTTGATCCCGCTTGATGATTTGCAAAAACAAACCCTCTTTTCGCAAATGAAAGCGGGTGACTTTTTGTATCTGCGATTTAGCGTGCGCGGCGCTGAAAAAGAGATTACTGCGAAAATTAATCTCAAAGATTTCAGAAGTGCTCTTAGTTACTACAACTCACGAGTTTCTAGGTAACAACCCCTTATCCTTAAAAAACAAAACTACTAAAATATGACCATCCGCGTTGCTATTAACGGCCTAGGCAGAATTGGCCGCTGCGTTGCCCGTGCAATTTTTGAAGATCCAAAATATTCCAACATCGAATTAGTTGCAGTCAACGGATCCGCTTCGGCAGAGACTCAAGTGCATTTGCTAAAATACGACTCAATCCACGGCCGCTTCTCAAAATCAGTTGAAGCTGGTGAAAATTCTTTGGTGATTAGCGGCAAAACTGTGAAGTTGATTTCAGAGCGCGATCCAAAAAAACTTCCTTGGGCTGAATTAAAAATCGATGTAGTTTTTGAATGCACTGGCGCTTTCACTCAGCACAAAGACGCTTACCAACATATTGAATCGGGTGCAAAAAAAGTTTTGATCTCGGCTCCGGCAAAAGAAGATTCAGTTAAAACCATCATCTTCGGCGTTAATGACGAATCAATTACCGCTGAAGATGAAATACTTTCAATTGGCTCTTGCACCACCAACTGCTTGGCTCCAATCGCCAAAGCTTTAAATGACGCAATCGGCATTGAAAAAGGTTTCATGACTACAATTCACGCCTACACCAACGATCAAAACATCGTCGACAATGCCCACAAAGACTTGCGCCGCGCCAGAGCCTGCGCCATGTCAATGATTCCAACTTCAACGGGCGCTGCAAAAGCAATCGGTTTGGTTCTTCCTGAATTGAAAGGAAAATTAGATGGCGGCGCAGTGCGCGTGCCAACTGCCAACGTTTCAATGGTTGATTTGAACTTCATCGCCAAACGCGACACCACCAAAGAAGAAGTAAATGACGCAGTAAGAAAAGCCGCTGTAAACATGAAAGGAGTTCTACAAATCGTTGACGAACCTTTGGTTTCAATTGATTTCAACCACACTGGTTACAGCTCTTGCTTCGACACCGGCCAAACCAGAGTAATCGGCGGCAACTTAGTTAAAGTTGCTTCTTGGTACGACAATGAATGGGCTTTCTCGCTTAGAATGTTGGATGTTGCTGGGGCTTTGAAATAGCAAAAACTTTACACACAAAAAAACCCGACATCTTTGATACTTTCGCATCAAAGACGTCGGGTTTTTTTATGCTTCTAAATTAAAACGAAACCTGCTCTGCCATCGCCACTTGCTGCTCTTCTGACTTCTTGTAATTCACCAAATAATATTGCTCCAACTGACTCGTATCTTTGATCTGACTTGCTAGCGCGTAACTATTGTCTTGCAAAAATCTTGAAGCCAAAGTGCGCAATCTTTCTGGACGCGTCAAATAAACCCACTCCACTTCGAGTAACTGAATTTCATCTTCAAAAGCCACAATTTCACCTTCTGTTTTCAACATTTCATCTTGCAAAGATTCTACTTTGAACTGCACAGCAAACATCAAAACGATGCTAAAAATCACAGCAGCAACAAGCGAGATATTGGCGAGGTAAAATTTATTTGTGTGTTGCCAGAGTTCCTTCATTTCTAACATTATAATTTAATCGCAACACGCATTCTAGAAGAACGCGCGCGCGGGTTGGCAGCAATTTCTGCTTCGCTTGGAGAAATCACTGACCGAGTTACTATTTGAAAATTTTTAACTAAATTTGTTTGCGGAATTTCCGGCGAATATCTTGAAACCACTTGATCCAAGCCCGCTTCTTTTTTGAGAAAACTTTTAACAATTTGATCTTCTAGCGAGTGAAACGAAACCACCACTAATCTGCCGCCTTTTTTGAGCAGCGTCACCGATGAGGCGAGTGCCAGCTTCAGCTCTTCCAATTCTTGATTTACAAAAATGCGCAGCGCCTGAAAAGTTTTGGTCGCCGGATCGGTCTTGAAATAGCCGTAATAAAATGAGCGCACAATTTTTGCTAAATCGCTGCAGCTTACAATTGGCGCGGTTTTGCGCGTCTCAACAATTTTTTTGGCGATTAATTTTGCTTTCGATTCTTCACCAAATTCTTTGATAATTTGCGCAAGTTCGCCTTCTGAGAATTCATTCACCACTTCAAAAGCAGTCAGCTCGTTTTGCTGATCCATGCGCATGTCGAGTTTGGCGTCAGAGTCAAAAGAAAAGCCGCGCTCTTTGTCATCGAATTGCATTGAAGACACACCAATATCAAGCACCATTCCATCAAGCTGGCTAACATTTTCTTGCGCCAAAAGCTCAGCGCTTTCAGAAAATTTACCGCGCAAAAAGGTAAATTTTTTGCCAAAATCTTCTTCTAAAATTGCAGCAAAATTTTTTGCCGATTCGTCGCGATCAACCGCATAAAGTTTGCAATCTGCTTTTGTTAAAATTGCTCTTGAGTAACCACCCGCGCCAAATGTTGCATCTAAATAAACTTCGCCTTTTTTTGGCGCTAAATTTTCCAGCATTTCTTCAAGTAACACTGGCTTGTGAAAATCTAGGTTGTTCATTTTGAAAGCCTCACCAAATCAAGCTTGCCGCGAGCGCTCTTCTTGGATTTGGCCATGTATTCATCGAATTTTTCGGGATTCCAAATTTCAAAAGTTGGGCCTTTGCCAACAAAAACTGCAGCGCTTTTTATTTTTAATTTTTTGAGCAGAGATTCCGGCAAAATCACGCGGCCATCAGCATCAATTGAAAGTTGGAATGAGCCACCAAGTAGCGCTGTTGCTAGTGCATCACGGTCTTGTGAAAATGGATCTAGATTGTCGATTGATTCAGAAATTTTACGAATGCGATCAATGTCGCAGCCCTCAATACAGTCATTTACGAATGATTCGTAAACCACAACTCCGGAAAAATCAGAATTCACCAAAGACGATCGAAACTGCGCCGGCACTGATACGCGGCCCTTGCTGTCGATTTTGTTTGTGAATGCCGAGAGGAATAAAGCCACGTAATTTCGGAAAAAGTTTGGATTGCTTGGGAATTCATGGGATTTTTTCGGAAATTATGGGCGAAGACTCTGATGTCAAATTAAAAATGCAGAAATTTTTGCTAGAAAATTCCCCATCCACTTCTAAGTTGCCAACCCTTGCACTTCCTAATCAGAATCAACTTTCACAAATGACTAATTACCAAGCCGACAGCAACGGAAAATTTGGCCAATTTGGCGGGCGTTACGTTGCCGAAACTTTGATGCCAGCACTTCTCGAGCTCGATGCCGCTTACAAAAAAGCCAAAAAAGATCCCAAATTTCAGGCTGAACTTGCTTACTATTTAAAAGATTACGTCGGCCGTCCAAGCCCGCTTTATCTAGCTGAAAGGCTCACCAAAGAAATTGGCGGCGCTAAAATTTATTTGAAGCGCGACGAGCTCAACCACACTGGTTCACACAAAATTAATAATTGTTTAGGTCAAATTTTGCTCGCCAAAAAAATGGGCAAAAAGCGTGTCATTGCTGAAACGGGAGCTGGTCAACATGGCGTTGCAACCGCCACAGTTTGCGCACTTTTCTCGCTTCCCTGCACTATTTACATGGGCGCAAAAGATGTTGAGCGTCAGGCACAAAATGTTTTTCGCATGAAGCTTTTGGGCGCAACCGTTGTGCCAGTTGAAGCTGGGTCAAAAAGTTTGAAAAATGCAATTAACGAAGCGCTGAGAGATTGGATTTCAAATGCGCGCGACACCTATTATTTACTTGGCACCGTTGCAGGCCCGCACCCTTACCCAACAATGGTTCGCGACTTTCACTGCATTATTGGCAAAGAGGCCAGAAAACAAATTTTAAAAGCCGAGGGAAAACTTCCCGACGCTTTGGTTGCCTGCATCGGCGGCGGCTCAAATTCGATTGGTTTGTTTCACCCGTTCTTGAAAGACAAAGCAGTCAAAATGTATGGCGTTGAAGCGGCAGGACGCGGACTTAACACCAAAGATCACGCTTCTTCAATTGCTGGCGGCAGCGTTGCAGTTTTGCACGGCAATAAAACTTATTACCTGCAAGACGAAGACGGACAAATTCAAGACGCGCACTCGATTTCAGCGGGTCTAGATTATCCCGGCATCGGACCCGAACATGCTTTTTTGCACTCAAAAAAACGCGTCGAATATGTCAGCGCAACCGATGACGAGGCGGTAACTGCTTTTCAACTTTTGTGCAAAACTGAAGGCATCATTCCGGCGCTAGAATCTGCTCACGCCATTTCTTACGTTTGTAAATTGGCTAAAAAAATGAAAAAAAATCAAACCATCATCCTCAACCTTTCTGGCCGAGGCGACAAAGACATCAACACCATCGCGCAACATTTGGGAGTAAAATTGTGAAAAGAATTAAACAGAAATTTTTAGAGCTAAAAGCCAAAAAGCAGTGCGCTTTTGTTGCCTATATTTGCGCGGGAGATCCTGACTACAAAACCTCGCTAGAGCTGCTTAAAGAGCTGCCTGCTGCAGGTGCCGACATCATTGAACTGGGCGTGCCTTTTCTTGATCCATCGGGCGATGGACCAATCATCGAAAACGCTTCAAAGCGCGCCGTTGCTAGTGGTATGACTTTAGCTAAAACTTTAAAAATGGCGGCAGAATTTAGAAAATCTGACCAAAAAACTCCGCTGATTTTAATGAGCTACTACAATCCAATTTTAAAATATGGTTTGGATAAAATCTTTTTTGACGCAGAAAAATCAGGCGTTGATGGCATTTTGATTGTTGATTTGCCGCTTGAAGAAGAAGCAGAAATTTTGTCACAAATTTCACGCACCCAACTTGATTTAATTAATTTATTTGCCCCAACAACCGATCAAACTCGCGCCAAAAAAGTCGCTACAAATGCTGGCGGGTTTTTATATTTGATTTCGCTGCTGGGAATTACCGGCACAAGATCTGCCGACATTTCTGAGAATAAAAAAAGTTTGCAAAAATTACGGCAAATTTCTGACTTGCCAATCGCCATTGGCTTTGGAATTAAAACGCCGTCGAGCGCTGGCGAATTTGCCAAAATTGGCGTAGATGGCGTGATTGTCGGATCAACCATTGTGTCAGAAGTTAATGACAATTTTTTAGCAAAGAAAAATTCGGCAGAAATTGTAGCGGCGGTGACAAAAAAAGTTCGGGAGTTCTCACAAAAAATTAAGCAAAAATAACATGATTAAGGGCATCAAAATCGCGACTACAAATTGCGGCATCAAATATAAAAACAGAGACGATCTTTTGCTGGTTGTCTTCGAGCAAGAAGCAAATATTGCCGGTGTTTTTACCAGCTCTTCAATGCCTGCGGCGTCAGTTTCTTGGTGCAAAAAAAATATTGAGCAAGGCACGGCAAAAGCCTTGGTGGTTAACGCCGGAAACGCCAATGCTTTCACCGGAAAAGCTGGCGAAGAAACCGTTTTTGCAACAGCGCATGCAGCATCTCAAGGATTACACTGCAAAGATTCGCAGGTGTTTATTTCTTCAACTGGAGTGATTGGCGAAACTCTAAATTCTGAATTAATCACTTCCGCCGTTCCAAAAATGTTAGAAAATTTGGCAAGCGATGAAGCAGCGTGGGACAAAGCCTCAAGAGCCATCATGACCACCGACACCAAACCAAAATTAATCAAAAAAACTTGCGAAATTGCAGGCAGCAAAGTGTCGCTAATTGGCTTTGCCAAAGGCTCGGGTATGATCGCACCAAACATGGCAACCATGCTCGGCTACATTTTTACTGACGCCAACATCTCGGCTTCAACCTTGCAAATTTTATTGAAAGAAGCAGTTGAAACCAGCTTCAACTCAATCACGGTCGATTCAGATCAATCAACCAACGACACCGTTTTATTTTTTGCCACCAAAGCTGCCGGTAATCACGAAATTAGCGATTCACAAAGCACAGAACTTGAGGCTTTCAAGGCAGCTTTGCAGGAGCTTGCTTTGGGGCTTGCCAAAATGATTGTGGTGGATGGCGAAGGCGCCAAAAAATTAATCGAAATCGAGGTAAACGGCGCAACAACTCAGGCGCAAGCCAAAGAAGTTGCATTTGCAATTGCCAATTCACCTTTGGTTAAAACCGCAATTGCGGGATGTGACCCCAACTGGGGCCGCATTGTAATGGCGGTTGGCAAATCTTGCAAAGAAACCTCACCAGAAAAAATCATCGTAAAAATTGGCGATCATCAGCTGACACAAAATGGTGCAAAACACCCCAATTACCTTGAAAAAGTGGTTCACGAATATTTGAAAAATTCTGAAGTAAAAATCTCGGTAAACCTTGGCATTGGTGAATCCAGCGCAATTGTTTGGACGTGCGACTTGAATGAAGAATACATCAAGATCAACAAAGATTACCGCAGCTAATGAGCAAAACTCCCGCCGAATTTAGATTTGAAAAAGCGCGCCAACGCTTGTCGCACGCGCTTGAAAATCTGGAAGATGCGATGAAAAGAAAGTTGCATGAAGAAGCAATCGAGTCGCGCATGATTGGCGCCGCCGACGATGCCGCTGCAAAAGTAATGGAGCAAGAAATCACCATTCAAAACCTCACTTTAGAAGTTAACAATTTGCAGCAATCCTTGTCGGACTTGGGTCGCGAGACTGAATTTTCTAACATCAAAAATAAAATTTTTGCCGAGAAGCTCGCCGCAATTCGCGATCAACAAATGAGTTTGATTGCAGCAGTGGAAAATGATTTAGCCAAAATTGCTCAGGCCATCAAAGACGAAGAGGAATCATGATTATTGAATTGCCAATCGGAAAATCGAATTACCAAATTTCTTGCAAACGCTCTGAGCAAGAAATGCTTTCGCACTTGGCCGAGAAGCTAAATAAAAGAATCAATCGCCTCGCCGCACAAATGCCCGAAAAAGATGATAATAGTTTGTTAGCAATTGCAGCACTGCTTTTAGAAGGCGAATTAGAGCAATCGCAAAATCGTGACGACAGTGACGAAGGCGCAAAACTCAACGATCAAGACGTTTATGATTCGGTTGGCGAAACCATGGAAAATATTGCCGATTACGTTGAAAAGCTGACTAAAAAAATTCAAAATTACTAATGAAGTCAAAGCTGCGCGAAGATTTTAAAAAGAAGAGAGCAGCGTTGACGCCAGAAGAAGTTGTCAAAAAATCAGCAGAGATTTGTCAGAATTTTATCACGAACTTACTGCCAAAAATTTACCAAAAAAATTCAGTAAAAATTTTTTCACTTTACCTCACTTCTTCAAACGAAGCATCTACTGCTAAAATAGAAAAATTTTTCACAGAAAATAAAATTCCGTTTTCCTACCCAAAAATTATTCAAAAAAATCAACCGCTAGAATTTATTTTGGTCGAAAAAAATTTGCGCTTTGCTGCTAATCAATTTTATCCAAAAATTCTTGAGCCAATTAATGGTAAAAAAATTCTGCCCGATTTTTTAATTTTGCCACTACTGGCATTTGACGATGATTTATCAAGGCTAGGCATGGGCGGCGGATTTTTTGATCGCACTATCGAAAAACTAAAAATCCAAAAACCTAATTTAATTATCATCGGCCTAGCATATGATTTTCAAAGGGCTGGCGCAACTCTACCAATTGAAAATACCGACCAGAAGCTTGATTTTGTTGTGACGGAAAAAAATATTTTTGCGAGAAGCTAGCTGTGCGTTAATCTGAGACAGATTAAATTTTTCAAAATAAATAGTTGATTTCAAATTTTTTAAATCTACGTTCGCGCCACGACTTGCTGTCGAGGCAGTCTACAGGCTGCTCGGCGGCATGTTTGCTCTTCTTAAGTTATTAATTCAAATAAAGAGATTTAACATGCATAAAACAGACTTAATCAAAGAAATTGCTAACCAAACTGGTCTTTCTCAAAAAGATGCCAGCGCTTCAGTAGAAGCTTTTTTGAAAGCTACTTCTAAAGCTCTTAAAAAAGGTGACGCTGTTACCTTGATCGGTTTCGGAACTTTCAAAGTAGTTAAAACTGCTGCTAGAAAAGGTCGTAACCCACAAACTGGAAAAGAAATCCAAATCAAAGCCTCTAAAAGAGTTAAATTTGCTGCTGGCAAAGCTTTAAAAGATTCTGTTAAGTAGTTTCTTTAAACCCTTCTCATGAGAAATCGTGAGAAGGGTTTTTTCTTGGTCATTTTTTTAGGAAATTTTTAAAGAAATCTGTTTCGATTTAAAAATTCCTTAAGAGAATAATCTTTAAGAAATCTCCAAAAAAATTTAGTTGTTTCAAAACACAAAATTTTAAAAATTTTGTGCGAGCCACTTCTGTCTGAATTTTTGGCTGAATTTCTGAAATTTCTCTTAGACCAAGGTTAAATTTACGCGGGTGATTAGCTCAGGTTTTAGCGCTAAAAAAATGTGCTTAACGCACATTTTTAGCTAAAAACGGGTAAAGGAGCGCAAGCGACGCGCACCCAGACATCACATCATCTTCGAGCGAAGCGAGAAAAGTGATGTGATGAAGGTTAAGTAAGTATTTATGCGGGTGATTAGCTCAGTTGGTAGAGCATCTCCCTTACAAGGAGAGGGTCGGCAGTTCGAGCCTGTCATCACCCACCAACCTTCGCTCTTACGAGCTACGGTTGGCAGGCCAGACCGCAAGAAATCGAGGTCAAAAAAGCACAAAGCACTTTTCACAATTTCTCTCGAATAAATTTCTCCCTTCAAAGGGGGTGTAGCTCAGTTGGTTAGAGCGCATGCCTGTCACGCATGAGGTCGCGGGTTCGAGTCCCGTCACTCCCGCCAGACTCCTGTCTGGCGGAATCCACAAATGTCCAGCAAGCCTTAGAAAACAAAGGCCTCAAATCACTTCTTCATCCAATACAGTCCGAACAAATCCATTGACATACCGATAATTTTAGGGGTACATGTGGGGGTACAAAATACCAACATGAAAATTTATACCCCCAAAAATGTCACTCACAGATATTATTGCAAAGAACGCCAAGCCTCAAAAAACTCAATTTAAGTTATTCGACGAGAAAGGATTATTTTTGCTGATCACCCCAAATGGCAGCAAATATTGGCGGATGAAATACAGATTTGATGGCAAAGAAAAACTGCTCTCCTTTGGAACTTACCCAGAAACATCATTAAAAGAAGCGCGCAACAAAAGAGACGCTGCACGAAAGCAGATTCAAGAAGGCTTCGACCCATCTCAAGAAAAAAAATTAGCCAAGCTAACTCGCCTAATTAACTCCGAAAATTCCTTCGAAAATGTTGCCCGCGAATGGCACGAAAAACAGAACCAGCGATTAACCACAAAGCACAGCAAAACAGTTTTAAAAAGATTGGAAACTGACATGTTTCCGCTTCTTGGTTCACGACCAATTAACCAAATCACCGCTCCCGAACTTTTGGTGACCATCCAAAAAATCGAGAAAAGAGGAGCGATTGATTTAGCACATCGCGCCATGCAAACCGCTGGACAAATCTTGCGCTACGCCATTGCAACAGGCCGAGCGCAACGCGATATTTCTGCTGACTTAAGAGGCGCCCTCACCGTCCGCAAAAAAGTTAATCACGCAAATTTGAAAGAAGATGAGCTTCCAGAATTTTTACAAAAATTATCCAATTACGAAGGAGATTTAAGAACAAAAATAGCCCTAGAACTTCTTGTCTTAACCTTTGTCAGAACTGGTGAATTGCGTGGTGCTAAATGGCAGGAGATTAATTTCAAATCAGCTGAATGGCACATTCCAGCCGAACGCATGAAGATGAGAGAAAAACACATCGTGCCACTTTCAAAACAGGTGGTCGAACTATTGCACCAAATCAGAACCCTTCACAACAACCCAGATTTTGTTTTTCCAAGCCACACCAACCCCAACAACTCAATCAGCGAAAACACCCTGCTCTACGCCATGTATCGCATGGGCTACCACTCACGAGCAACGCCTCACGGATTTCGCGCAACAGCCTCTACAATTCTAAATGAAAGAAATTTCCGCTCCGAAGTTATTGAAAAACAACTTGCCCACGGAGAAAGAAATAAAGTCCGCGCCTCTTACAACCACGCGCAATATTTGCCGGAGCGTAGAGAAATGATGCAGTGGTGGGCAAATCATTTGGAGAAAATGAGAGGTAAAAAATGAAGAGAAAAAAAGCATCAACACCTTTTCAAAAATCCAAACCAATCCTCTTTTCAGATCATTTTAACGTCGACAAAAATGAGTTAAAAAAACTCGGCGTTTTTAATCCAATTCTCAATTTCGACACCAAACTTTTCGTTGATCCTGTTTTACTAAAAAGCAGCTCAAGCCCTATCATTAAAGATTCCACCAACACGTTCAGAAAATTTTTTTCTAATCTGCTAGACCTTTTGCAAGGTTCAGAATTTGAAAATGATAAATGTTGGCGCGAAGCAAAAAGAAGGGTTAGTTTTCCTGAATACAAATTTACCTGCATTGGCTACGGCTCTGACTCAATTAATGGCAGCGGCTCCGGCGCAGAGCTAAACGATCAAATACTAATTAGCGCTAAAGAGATGGTTGATTTAGCAAATAAAAATCCAACCATGTTTCTTCTTCTACCTTTACTTGAAGAAGGCATTGGAGCGGACAGAGTCAGCGACATGACGCAAAACATCATTGACGACAATATTTGTCGCTTCACGGCTGAGATGATGAAAGAGCTAAAACTTGAAGGAAATTACAAACACAACTCAAAGAGCCGCACCGAATATCAACTTCTGCACAACCCTTTTTCGCAATGTGGCCATTAAGCTCATTCCATCTGATATTTTATCCGAATTGCCACTTGCTGACAATTTTGGCAATTGGCTTCTCGATTCTTCATACCTCAACCGCGATCTTAGAGAAAAGGTCAACGAGATGGTTAGAGAAACTTTTCACGAAGAGAGTAAAAAGAATAAAAAAGAGACCCTGCTTGAAATGCTAAAAAAGGACAAAGCGTTTTTTGTGATGGTTATGGAAGCGCTACAAAAATCCAGCTTCCATCATTACGATGTAGAGACGGACTCGGAAGGTTTGCACAGATGGCTTAATGACAGCAAAGAGTTGGTAAAAATCAAAACTTTTCCAGCGCCAAAATTACAAGAAATAAATCTAAGTTCATTGGCTGAAGCGGTGGCAGAAATCATCAAAAACTTCAAAGAACTCATCGAAGAAAAGGAAATTTGGCGAACCTTTTGGACTAAACAACACTCTGATTTCAAGCATGTGAAAGAGCTCTATTCTCAAATGTTATTTTTTATGGTTTGCGAAACATGGCTTACCTCACAAAGCAGCGACATTCAGCTAATCCGCGAGTTCAACAAAGAAATTAAGCAGCCAGTTTTCAGATTTTCTTTAGCCAGAAAATATGAGGTAATTGTTTTAGTGAAGCACTCTGACAACTACGCCGGACTAGAAGAAACCTACAACAAACAAAACGGATTCGTCAAAGAAACTGGCAAAGGTTTTTACGTGGTGATGAGTTTTGATGAGGATGAAAGTAAACAGTTTCAAGCAATCAAAAAATCTCAGAAAGATTCTTGTCAAATTATTGGAATTGACGTTGCGCCAAGAGACGATAGTCAAACCAGTTTTGATTTTGACTCATCACGATCTGGGGTTGTTGAATATGAAGGAATTTCTTCAGTTGACGACGACAGAAAAAAAGGCGGACTCAATTCATACCAAATCTACCAGCCCTTACGAAACAAGGTGAAAGAGCTTTGCCGAGAAGAAATGCAAAGGAAAAAGCCACCGACTTCCGCTCTGCAACTTTGCAAAATTGTTGCCAACAGAATCACAAAAGAATTTCCAGAATTGCTAACTGATTTTGAGCCCTACAGAAAAGTAAAAAATGACGGTGGAGATTGGACAGTTGGAACTTTTTATAATTGGTGCAAAGCTGCCTTTAAGCAGAAAAACAAAGCCTCGAAAGCAATTGTAAACCACTAGAGTTTTACAATGATCTCTAGCGTTTGGTTATACTCCTAAGACCTCATCAGTTTGTAATGAACGCCGAAAGATTTCTTCACTCAAAGCAAAAGCTGCGAATGGAAAAAATCTCGAATGTTCAACAAACTAACGAGTGTCAAAATGCAAAATCAAAAATCCTCCCTTCCCGAAACTGGATTCCTTCGCCTTCCAGAAATTCTAAAAATCTTCCCAATCGGCAAATCAACTTGGTGGCAAGGTGTCAAAGATGGTCGCTTTCCTAAGTCAGTAAAACTCGGTCAAAGAACCACTGCTTGGAAAGTTGAGGATGTTCGCGCCTTAATCGAAAAATGCTCAAATCGCTAAGGCTATGAGCAAAAAGACCTACTCACTCAACAAGATAAAATACTGGCTTTGCTACGACGTTGATGATGTTCGTCGTCTGTTCGGCATTCACGAAAAAACCGCTTTGTCTTGGTTTAAACAAGGATTAAAACCAATCGACAATCGCAACCCAATTCTGGTTCACGGCTCTGAATTGAAAGCCTTTTTAGGAAAGTTGAACGAATCAAATAAATGCAGCGGAAGTCTCGAAACAATTTTTTGCATGAGCTGCAAAGAGCAAAAAAGCCCACTGCAAAAACAAATCACAATCGAACACTTCGAGCAAAAATTTCTTAGGGTGAAAGCACATTGCTCAGAGTGTAAAAAGCCCCTGAATAAATCCTACAAACTTGACGATCTTCAGCCACTTAAACGAGTTTTCAACGTGGTGCAAGTTTTGGAATTATACGACTCCAAAACTCCCACCTCCAACACTCCTTTTTTTGACCAAGAGAAAAGTGGCAAAAAGGAGCCTGAAAAAACTTCAATTCAACTCGAATTATTTTTATGAAGCAGCGGCAAAAACAAGATCAATTTAACCCGACAAATGAAAGGGTAAAATACCAATATCGAAGCTATTTAAAGCGTGTTTTAAAGAAGGATGAAAAGACCGTTTTGAAAGCTCTGGAATATCTTCGCGTGTTTGAATTATTCACCAACTTTGCTGGCTTTGCCACTTACAACAACGCACAAGCTAACAAATACATCGACCATCTTTTTGACGAAGATTTTTCCCTCTCTTTCGTCAACAACGCCACCAGAGATTTAAGGGAATTTCTTACTTGGCTAGAAAGACAAAAAGGCTATCGCAGCAAAATAAAATATGACGACATTGGCTATCTCAACATCACCAACAACCAAAGAAGAGCCTCTAAAACAACTGAATACAAAAAGTCTTACACCTACGACCAAATGATTCAAACCATTCGCCTCATGCCAGAATTTGAGATGATTGAAAGACGCAACAAGGCGATGATTTCTGTCGATGCTTTGTGTGGACTGAGAATTTCAGAGCTAAGAACAATCAAAATCAAAAACCTGATTTTTGAAGATGGGGTTTGGTTTATTCACGCCAACCCAAAAGACATGGCGGTAAAGAATTGCACCTCAAGATATTCGCCGCCAGTTCAACTGCCGCAAGACATCACCGACAATGTTATTAACTGGAGAAATGAGCTAATTCAAAAACACGGCTTCAAAGATAAAGACCCACTTTTTCCCAAAATTCCCCGAAGTTTTAATTGGCAAAATCTGCTCGAAAGCGAGATCACAAAAGAAGAGATGAGATCGAGTTCAGCAGTTAGAAACATTTTTGAAACCGCCTTCAAAGCTGCTGGTTTTGAATACATCAACCCGCACAACTTCCGCCATACCAGAGCAAGATTTGCTGCCAAACAATCCCCAGAATATCTCAACGCCACAAGGCAGGCTTTGGGACATAAAACGATTGATACTACGTTGAATAGTTATGGTGAGTTGTCTTTTGAGGAGCAGAAAGCAATTATTGGAAAAATAAAAATCGCAGCCATCAATCAATAAAATAACATGAGCATGTTATCGCAAATCCTCAAAGATGGTGAAACTTTAGACGAAATTTACAGGAAAAATAATTAGCTTAAAAATTAACAAAAAACTCACTGAATGGCAAACGAAAAAAAGACAGACATATTTATAAGTAAGCTTCTTGAAAGCGCTGAAATAAAATACACACCAAATGGCAGTAATATTAAAGAAATTCAAGAAGCCTTAAAAACCGCTTCAAAAAAAGGAACGGGAAAGTCAGGTTTTCCTGAATTTGTAGCTATAACCCAAGATTTTATTCTAGTTATTGAAAATAAATCTGAGCTTGAAAAACAAGTTTGTTACGAAGACGAAGAAAAACAAAAAATCTCTGCAGACAAAAAAGCAATAACCAACTATGCTGAGAATGGAGCGCTACATTATGCGAACGAAATTTTAGCAAAAACCCACTTCAAAAAAATATTTGCCTTTGGTTGTTCGGGAGACGAAAAACACCATATAATCCGACCAATTTATGTAGATAAATCAGGCTACAAGTTATTAGAGAAGGTTGAGAATTTTGAAAATTTTACTACCGAAAACATTGTAAAATATTACAAAGAACAAGTTTTGGGAGAAACCCCGCAAGAAACTTTAGAACTTGAAGATATTCTGAAAAAGTCTTCCGAGTTACACGAAGCATTACGCAACTATGGACAACTTGGGGATTCGGAAAAACCTTTGGTTGTATCTGCTTTATTGTTGGCGTTGAGTGAAGAATCTTTTTCGCTCGGCTCTCTAACGGGCGACACCTTAAAAACTGACGGACAAAAAATATTTGACGCACTTTCTACTCATATGACAAGAGTTGAAGTGCAGCCAGAAGTGAAGAAAAACCAAGTGTTAAACCAATTCACTATAATCAAAGATAGAACCTTACTTAATCAGAAAGACGAACGATTAAAAGTTGAAGTTTCAAAAAATAATTATCTGGAAAAAACACCTTTAAAATATTTTGCCGAATACATTCACAAAAACATTTTATCCTCTGTAATTTCAAACACAGCCGAAGATGTTTTGGGGCGTTTTTATGGTGAATTTATCCGTTATAGTGGTGGCGATGGTCAAACTTTGGGCGTGGTTCTTACGCCAAAACATATCACAGAGTTATTTTCTGAAATTATTGACCTAAAACCTTCCGACAAAATATTTGACCCTTGTTGTGGAACTGGCGGCTTTCTTATTGCAGGCATGCATAAAATGCTGAGCGAAGCAAAAGGAAAAGAGAAAGATAAAATTAAAAAAGAACAGATTCACGGAATAGAGATTCGAGAAGATATGTTTGCCATCGCCACAACCAATATGATTCTGCGTGGCGACGGGAAAAGCAATTTGATAAAAGACGACTTTTTAAGGCGCAAAGCAGAAGATCTGAGAAATAATAATTATACTGTTGGCTTTATCAATCCGCCATACTCACAAGCCAAAGGCAAAGACACAGCTCATTTATCTGAAATCAGTTTTATCAAACATTTATTAGATAGTTTAGCAGATGGTGGTAGATGTGTGGCTATTATTCCTCAATCTACAATGGTTGGAAAAACAAAAGAAGCTAAAGCCATAAAAAAGCAAATTCTTGAGAATCATACTTTGGAAGGCGTGATAACATTAAATAAGAATACTTTTTATGGAGTTGGAACAAATCCGTGTATTGCCATTTTTACAGCACATAAACCCCATTCTGACAAGAAATATTGCAAGTTTGTAAACTACGAAGATGACGGTTTTATTGTTAGCAAACATATTGGTCTTGTAGAAACCACAAGAGCAATTTCTCAAAAAGCCCTTTTGTTAGATTGTTGGCTGCACGACAAGCCAGCCGAAACTAAATTTATGGTAAAAACTACCATAGAGCCCGAAGATGAGTGGCTGCATTCGTTTTATTACTTCAGGACACTCTGAAAAACCTACCACCCATCTCTAAAAATCACTAAATTTCTTTTAAAAATCTTCAAAAAGATCCAAATAATCCCTTGCAATAAAGGGGGTTTAGCCCACTATTCGCAGAGCTTCACAGCTATTTGAATTCAGTTTTTTTT